>CAZHHF010000054.1:8557-11220 GCA_964531905.1 uncultured Bacteroides sp. | reverse complement strand
CCCTACTTTTCGGATGAAAAAATGAGGTAGTCAACCCTTATTTGAACCGCATTACGCGGCTTGTGTGTCCGCTGTCAATGCGTTGATTATCAGCAGATTGTAGGGCTACATCGCGGAGCAGTCGGGTCCAATGAGCAGCCGCCGTTTCACCCGATAGTGTCGGAGACGCTCAACATACACAACTTCAGGTGAAACCTGAGGCCTTGACAATCATGAACATAGCGCTTCGGAGATGCGCTGCGTTACACTATATTGGATACATCGGAATTCAGTATGAAATTATAGTTGAAGCAGGGGTAGGGAGAAGAGAAGGTAAAAATTATCAGATGTGTTAAAAATGTAACAAATTTACATATCTAATATTATATTATTAGCAAATATTGTTAAAATTGTTACAATGTGGTACATAGGGCGCTTTTTGCAGTGAATTTATTTGCGTATTCTGTTTTTTTTTCGTTCATTTGTAGTTCCTTTTGAATATTCTCCATGAAAGGCCTGAAAAACATTAGAAATGTATAATGTAAGGTTGCAAATAAAGGGTGATTAACTGGAAATAAAAATAAAATAACATAAACCAATCGAATTATGAAAAAGAATGGAAGTCAGCTGGTCCTGATGCTTTTCCTCATGCTTTTTGCTTATCCCCCGACGGTAATCGATGCCCAGTCGGTGAAAGGAAACGCGCAGGCAGCCGAGGATGCCACAGCATTTATAACAGGTACGGTCTGCGATAACGAAGGGGAAACGCTTCCCGGAGCTACAGTCCGTTTGAAAGGTTCTAAGGTTGTAACCACTACCGATGTCAACGGTAATTTCAAGATTAATCCTAACGGGAGAAATTCGGCGACACTGATTGTGACTTACGTTGGCCACAAAACTAAAGAAGTCGCATGGAAGGGGCAGAACAATCTCCGTATTGTGATCGAGCCTGAAGCAACTGCTCTTGCCGAAGTTGCCGTTGTGGGTTATCAGGAACTTGACCGCCGTAAGACAACAGCGGCTGTCACAACCGTGAAGATGGACGATATCCTCATGCCCGACATGACAACCATTGACCAGGCGCTCGAAGGACGTATCCCCGACCTTATGTTCTCTCAGAACTCAGGTTCGGTAGGTGCTACGGCGCGTCTCCGTGTCCGCGGAACATCGACCCTGGTCGGTAACCGCGAACCTCTCTGGGTACTCGACGGCTTTATTATCGAGGACCCCGTGAACGTCAGCAACGAGCAGCTCAACGACCCCGACTATATCAACTACATCGGTAACGCTATCGCCGGTATCAACCCCCAGGACATCGACCGTATCGACGTTCTCAAGGACGCCGCGGCAACCGCGCTTTACGGAACGCGTGCTGCCAACGGTGTGATCGTCGTTACCACAAAGAAAGGTCAGGAGGGACCTCCAACCGTGAGATACTCCACTCAGATCAAGTGGACCCGCGGTCCGCGTTACAGCGACAAGGATATAAATCTGATGAACTCTCAGGAGCGTATGCAGTTCGGTAAAGACCTCTGCGACCTCCACTACGTGTTCCCCCAGTATATGCCTATGGTCGGTTATGAAGGCGCTTACTACCGCTATCAGACCGGTCTGATCTCATATCCCGAATTCCTTGAGGAAGTGAAGTGGTATGAGACCACAAACACCGACTGGTTTGACCTGCTTTGTAAAGATGCGCTCACCCAGTCGCATACAGTGAGCCTCTCGGGCGGTAACAACAATACCCGTTACTACGCTTCGCTCGGTTACACCGACGAAGGCGGTACTGTGAAATCGGAGTATGTAAAACGCTACACCGGTATGATGAACCTCAGTACCACGTTTACCCAGAAACTCCGACTCAACATGAGCATGAACGCCAACGTTCAGAAGAAAAACCACGTGCCTACCGAGGTTAACGTTCTTAACTACGCTTATGAAACTACCCGCGCTCTTCCGGCATACAACGAAGACGGATCGCTCTACTACTACAAGAATCACGGTTACAACATCGGTACCGATAAGAGAAATGAAATGTATAACTACAATATAATCAACGAAATGAATAATTCAAGCAGTGATTATACCGGTAATACAATTCAGGCTACCATGCAGTTGAGCTACAAGCTTTTCCCGTTCCTCGATATTATCGGAGCCGCCAACTACAGCCGTAGCTCCACCCTTCAGACATCATGGTTCGGAGAAAACTCCAACTATGCTGCCATTCTTAAGAACGGTGAGGCTAACGATATTCCACAGACCGGCCAGAACGGTAAGTGTGAGCTTCCTTACGGAGGTGTATATAACACTACAAACACCATCACTGAAAATGCCACCGGGCGTATTCAGCTCAACTTCCGTTACAATATGGCCGGAGGACACCTTATCACCTCCAACTTAGGATACGAGGCAAGTACCTACACCTCCAACGGTATCTATGACGAGACACGCGGATACTACAAGGATCGCGGTATGCAATATACAGGTCTTACCGGTACCGACCTCGATGAGTTCCCGCTTTACAAGGAATGGCTCGCCAACAAACACCGCTCGCTCACCGCAGCGAAGACCAACAAGCTTTCGGGTTACCTCACTCTTACCTACGACTATAAGAACTTTTTCACTATCAGCGCCAACGGTCGTTTCGATGCTTCGAATAAGTTCGGTAGCCGAAGCAATGAGAA
>CAZHHF010000054.1:0-8547 GCA_964531905.1 uncultured Bacteroides sp. | reverse complement strand
TTCTTTCTCGGGACGTTTGAGCCTCAAGGATGTTTTCTTCCGCGATCAAACATGGATCGATATCTGGAACCTCCGTGCATCTTACGGTAAGACCGGTAACATGCTCGATAACGAGACTCCGAATCTTATCATCAGCCAGGGCGTTATGGACTCTTACTACGGCGAAAACGTTTCGACCGTGGGTGCGTTCCCTAACCCGAACCTCCGTTGGGAGCAGACCACTCAGCTCAACTTCGGTACCGATGTTAACATGTTCGGCGGCCGACTCTCACTCACCGGTGAACTCTGGTTCAAGCACACTGCCGATGCGTTCTCGACCATCAACGTCGCTTCGGTGAACGGACGTCCGAGCTATAACATGAATAACGGAACAATCGACAACCACGGTTACTCGATCTACGTTAACGGTTATCCTATCAAGACAACCGACTGGAAACTCTATCTCTCTACCGGTTACTCCTACGCAAGCAACACCGTGCAGTCGGGTGCCAACGAAAATTACGAACTGGCTCATTATCTCAACGGTACGGCTATCGTCGACGGAACTTCGATCGGAACATTCTATTCCTATAAGTACCTCGGTCTTAACCCCAACACCGGTATCCCGATGTTTGACGACTATAACGACCGCCGTCAGATGCTCGCAAACAAAAAACTTGCCGACATCATTCCTCTTATCATGATTCAGACCGGTAACCGCGATCCGAAACTCACAGGTTCGTTCTATGCAACACTTACCTGGAAGCAGCTCTCGCTCAATGCAAGCTTCAACTACCGTATCGGATCCAAGATTCGTCTGTTTAACCTCTATACTCCGGTTGTGCAAGGTATCGCATCCAACAAGAACGTAAGGAAAGAGTTCCTTGACCGATGGATGAGTCCGGGCGATGAAAAGTTTACCGATATTCCGGCTATCATCAGCCCGAGCGATCCCAACTACGGCGATGCGATGAGTCACTGGTGTTCTACCGAGTCGGCCAAAGTGGTTGACAAGATTCCGCAGTTCGCAGGCAACGTATGGACAATGTACGACAACTCCGATCTCCGCGTTGTATCCGGAGACTATCTCCGACTGAGCAACCTTGTGTTGTCCTATCAGTTCCGTCCGAGTCAGCTGAAGAATATCTTCCTGAAGGATTTGCGTTTGAGCCTTTCGGCAACCAACCTGTTTACCATCAAGTCAGGCAAACTTAACGGACAGGACCCGCTTCAGGCTAACCCCAACTCGATCTCGATGTCGATGCGTCCGTCCTACACATTTAGTATGAATGTATCATTTTAAACGAACTTCCTATGAACAGATATATAAAAACAGCCGCTGGCGCAGGCCTTCTTCTGGCTGCCCTCACAACCACCTCATGCAGCGACTTCCTGAATGAATACTCTCAGCACATGGTCGTTGCAAAGACTGTGTATCATCTCGATGAAGTTCTTCTCGGGAACGGATACATCAAGAGCTATATCGCCGATAACGGCCCGCAGGGCGCACGTTGCGCAGGTTTCTTCAATATTCTCGATGACGATATCAATACCGGCGACGGTGGATCGGATACTGAGAAAACATGGGGTCTCTGCCTTAAGAACAATTTCGGCTATTTCGCATGGCAGCTCCGTGTGGGCAGCAATAACGACGCCTCATATTTTACCCCCGACAACTATACGTGGGATGATCTTTATGCGCGTATCAACGTGATGAACATCATTCTCGATGAGATAGTGGACATGCCCCATGAGACCGAGGACGATAATGCCGCTTACATTCGTGTGATAGGTGAATCGCACTTCCTTCGCGCATATTTCTTCTTTACGCTGGCTAACCTTTACGGCGATGCTTACGATCCGGCCACAGCTGCCGAAAAACTCTGCGTGCCTCTCAAGCTTACGCCTTACGTGGAACATGACCGCGACAAGGAGACTCAGTTTACACGCGCCACCGTCAAGGAAGTCTACGATCAGATCCTGAGCGATCTTAAGATCGCCGATGAAAATCTTGCATTAAGTCCTCAGCCCGAATCGAGAAAGCTTCACCGTGCATCGCTCGAATCAGTCAAACTGCTTCTTAGCCGTGTGTATCTCTACATGCAGGACTGGCAGAATGCCGAAGCTACTGCGAAAGCGCTTATCGGCATGCGGGGAGTTTCGCTCGCCGGTCTCGAAGCGTTCAACGAAGATGAGCCGTTCCTGACCCGTAATAATCCCGAGATACTCTTCTCGCAGGGTTGCAACAATCTCAGCCGCGAAGAACTTTTCACCGGACGTCCCGGTGACTTCTGCGTGACCCATGAACTCCGCGACCTCTACAGTGACAAGGATCTCCGTGCCGAATGTTTCTTCGGAAAGAACTTTGTTAGCGACAGTATAACGCTTACCAACAAATACGAGCGCGGAGCTATCGTATCGCATATCTCCGATTGCTTCCTTCTCAGAACTGCCGAAGCTTATCTGAATGTTGCCGAAGCGTGTGCGATGCAAGGCAAGGACGCCGATGCATGCGGTTATCTCAACAAGCTGCGTGAGTGTCGTATCGAAGACTATGTGGCTCAGAGCTATACCGGCGAAGAACTCGTTAAGCAGATCCGCGATGAACGCCGTCGTGAACTCTGTTTCGAATCTCACCGTTGGTTCGACCTCCGCCGTTATGCAGTCAACCAGCTTTATCCCTATTCGCGCCAGATAACCCACGTTTATCATTCATGCGGAGACAGAGGTGTTAACTACACCCAATACTTCGTTCTTGAAGAGAATGATCCGGCCTACACCTTCGCTCTCCCTGAATCGGTTATCAAGTTCGACGACGTTCCGATGCCCGATAATGTCCGCAAGACACGTCTTCCGCTGGCCGCTCCGAAACCGGAAGTTCCTATCGATCCGTTCCCCGATGAAGATGAAGAAAATAAATGATCTTTAAAAACGTAAAGCAATGAGAATTAACAGATATATATTCGCTCTGGCAGCCATGATCTTCATGCTTACCGGCTGCTCGAAGGAGGACGCTCTTGAGAATAAGATCGATTTCTCCTCACCTTATGTTATCGAGGATGATCCCACTGATCCTATCCAGCACCACCGTTATCAGATATATAAAGAGTATGGTGTTCCTGTTTTCTTCAACGACACTATCTCAAGCAAATATATTGGTACAACCTACACCGGCACCGATATTTATCGTTATGAGACTCTCGACCTCAATTGGGGATTCTCATCCCATAACAAAAAGAGCGTTACCTATTGGTTCGACTATATCACCGATCCCGAAGAGCAGGAGACCGCACTTCAGTTCGTTGACGAATTCCTGAAACAGGTTTCCAAACCTATGCGTCCGTTCTCGATGTTACTTGTGCCGCATCTTGAGATCTATACTAACGGTTCGCGCGACGTTCCCAAATTTTTCAACGGATTCCGCACGTTGGCCATCCCCGATGTAGGGTCGATCAAGCAGGCGGATATCCCCGCATTCGCCACCACCATCCTTAAATCGATGGTTAAAGCGAGAGTGATGAATAACAGCGCTGTCAGCGATGCGTTTGGTGAAATTTCAAATACCAATAAATATTACGGTAAGAGCTGGGTTGATGAACTCAAATGTAAATGGGGCGTAACCCATACCGGAACTTATTGGAAACCGTCGACTCTCTATGATCTCGGTATAGAATATCAGTATGCCGGCGGATACAATACGAATGTTGCCACGGTTGCCGCATTCAAGGCCGAACGCGATCTCATATTCCGTGAAATCGGTCGTTTCGGATTTATCTGCGGCGATGTTTCTTCAGGTAGGATGCTCGAACACCTTATGAGTCCCAAGAACGTGAAGGACGATATGGAATATTATATCGACCAGATGCTCAGTCTCGGAAGCGAGAAGTTCGAAGCCCGCTATTGCAGCAGCTCAATGGTTAACGACAAGTACAATATTCTTGCCACTTACATCAAAGAAACACTTGAAGTGAATTTTTAATCCGAAAAAGTAAGCAGATATGAAAATCAATATAAAATCCCTGCTGTTGCCTCTTGCCGTGATGATGGCTTCATGTAGCGATGATTCACCTAAGTTGGCTAACCTCTCCAAAGTCAGCCAGGCTCCCGATTTCGTGGACACGCGCGACGGAAAAACATATAAATGTATTCAGGTGGGCGATCAGATTTGGATGGCTGAGAACCTCGCATATTATAACCCCGGGGGAACTTTTAACGGATGCTTTACGTGGGATCAGTATCTCACCAACATCCGGTATATCGAGTTTGAGAAAGATACTTTCGTGGAACTGTGGAACGCCACTGTTTCCGATCCGGAACATAACTGGACTAAGGAGACCGGAATGGCACCTGAAAGATATACCAAATATCTCAACGATTATTATCTCACCGGTCGTTATACTCAAATCAACTTCCAGAATATGTTCAGCGCCACTGCTTACAATAATTTCATGACAGCTCTGGATGCGCGCAAGACCGAATATCTCCTTAAATATCCCGAAAAGTTCTCCGATCAGATATTGGAGGATCTTGAGATGGAAGAGGAACTCAACGGTAACTATTCCAAGCAATATGGCTATCTGTATTCACTTGAGGGTGCCAGAAAAGCTGTGCCTGAAGGATGGCGCCTCCCAACCGACGATGACTGGAAAAAATTGGAAAAAACACTCGGAATGTCCGACGCCGAATGTGATCAGTTGAACGCATGGCGCGGAGAAGGAATCGGAACATCGCTCAAATTGAACGGCGGTTCTGGATTCGATGCTCCGATGGGCGGTTGCAACGCTTATCGTGGTGGCGGCGGTCATCTTTACATCAATCTTGAGCAGGCATGTTATTTCTGGACCGACGAAATCCATCGTGTGTCGCTCGAAGATCCCGAGACTGAGGCCGATGATGAGTCTGATCAAAAGATGATTACCGTCGATGAAGGAATCATTCGTCAGCTGGCTCTATATTCTTCAAAGATATGGAGAGGTTCAACCCGTCTGAATACTTCGGCTCGCGACATTACTTATAGTGTTCGATGCGTAAAGGATGTAAAATAAAATCTGTAATAAAGAATAAAAATGTTCAGTATTAAAAGAATTCTGCCCGTAATCGCATTTATGATTGCGGGCATATTCTCTGCAATGGGAGCTACCTCCAAAGCAACTCCTTCAGAGAAGTCCAAGATGGTCTATGCCAATTCTCTCGATGAAGCTAAAGGATTGTCGATAAAAACGGGTAAACCGGTGTTTGTTAACTGCTATGCGGCATGGGCAGGTCCCTGCATTGCGATGGATGAACGCGTTTTCTCCGATCAGGAATTTGCCAATTTCATGAACAAGAACTTCATAAACGTTTTCCTCGATGTTAAATCGCCTGAAGGTAAGGAGTTCATTGAAAAATACGGAATCAACACATTCGCTTATTTTATTATAATCGACGGTTACGGCAACGTTATCCAGCCGATCGACCGTGGCGGAAGACTTCCTGAGTTCAAGGAGCGTGTGGAGCTTGGTCTACGTCCGACGACCTCGTTGACAGGCACTCGTAAAAAAATCGAAAGCGGCAAATATTCCAAGAAAGATCTGTACAATTACCTCAGGGCTGTAAATGCGGCCGGTGAAGGCAAGGAGTACAAAAAGATGATTAATATATATGCCGGAATGTTGACTCCCAAAGAATTTCTTGACACAAAGAACTGGAACGTTCTCAAGTTTAACCGTGACCGTAACAGCGGCTTTTATAAATCGGTAGTCGCCAATAAAGCTGAGTTCGAGAAGAAGATCGGCAGCAATGAAGTCAACGATTATCTTGCGAAGTGCTTCTCGAAAGAGGTTCTGCGTAATGCGACCGGCGACAGCGAACTCGACGATGTGAAGAGTCTCGATGCCGAACTTGCAGCTGCCGCTCTCCCCGATACATCGGTGATTATGCTCGTTCATAAGGCCGGAATGTTGCGCGCCCAGCACCGTTTCCTCGATCTTCTGAAATACATGGATGAAAATGGAGAAGCGATAGATAAGGAACCGCGTCTGCGCAGAACCATTGAGTGTTCCTTTAATTTCAATTCACTCAAAGGTGACGACCGCAATGCGCTCAAGGAATATCTTCTTCGTGCATCCAAGCGTGAAGGAGGACGTGCCGGCGCACAGCTTCAGGAGCTTGCTCTCTCGCTCGACAAAGCCCCTGCCGGAGTTGATTTCCTTCACGATGTTTCATTCAACGAAGCTCTTGAAATGGCCAAGAAAGAGGGTAAATATCTGTTCGTTGACTGCTACACTTCATGGTGTGGACCGTGTCGCGCTCTTGCTGCCAACGTGTTCCCGCGCGAAGATGTGGGTGAATGTTACAACAAGCGTTTCGTCAATCTGAAAATCGATATGGAACGTGGTGAAGGTCCCGAGCTGGCTGCCCGTTACGGTGTGGCCGCTTATCCCACCATGTTGTTTATCAACAGTGAAGGTAACGTAATCAGTAAACTTGTAGGTTACAAGACTCCCGAAGCTCTTATCAAGGAAGCAAAAGAGCTTAAGCAATAAATCTCGGCAGAGATACCGAAAACCGATAGCGGCTGGGTCACTTCAATGGCTCGGCCGCTTTTTTTATGCGACAGCGATTCCGCGCGGTTTCTCTGCCAGGAATCGCGTGAACATGTCGCGGAACACGTGGAAACGTTGCAGGGAATTAAGCTGATTCCGTTCCATAATATTTTTGCGGAACAGTTTTATCGCCTTGTCGAAATCGATAGCGCCATATTTTTCGGTAATCACCTTGCGTCCGGCAGTATAGGCGGTCGATATCATATAGGAGGCGAAGCCGTCGAAGAGATACATCGCCGGATGCTGCTCGTAGATATGCTGCTTCGAACGGCATGGACGGTTAATCTTAGCCTGTGCGTTTTTCTTACGCTCCTCGCGGCGCTTACGGGCCGCTTCGGCGCGCCGACGGCGCAGTTCTGCATCACGTTTTATATTCTTACTCATTTCTCGAATCCGTTTCTCATAGTATATGCACATGTCGTTGACCTCTTCCTCTTCACCGTTAATCAGATACTCCAGCACTGCCCATGCCATATTCTTACGGTCATCGTCGGAATAATTTGAACTGCTGATAATCTTGAACCATTCTTCTTTAAATAATGCGTTTGCCATAATATAATCTGTTTTTTTGTGGATCTGCAATATTCCCCCGTCTTTACATATAACATTGACAATCAATAAAATCCATGTTCATGATTTGTAGGAACGCACGGCTCGTGCGTCCGCTTGTTATAGCTTGATAATCAACATCTTGTATTCGGACGCACGAGCCGTGCGTCCCTACTTTTTAGGGGAGTTTTACATATAACTTGATTCGTTTTTAAGTTTCTTTCCGGCAAAGGTAAAGGCTATAGATGCCGGTCCGACGAAAAAATGTTACTGAAAAATCGTGATCGTCAGTCGGAATTAACACCGGTTTTAACTAAAAACAGGATTGATTATCAGCGCGAAAACTTCACGCATTAACTAAAGTTAAAGTTTTGTTTCAATAGCTTATATAAAAAGAGGAGGCGCCATAATTCAAAATGGCACCTCCTCTGTTATAGGTATAAATAGGTTGGAATTAATATCCTGTGTAGGTGTGGGGCGAAAGGCGGCGCAGTTCAACTTTGACTTCTTCGGAAACTTCGAGAGTGTCGATGAACGCGGCGATGCTCTCGGCGGTTACACCGGTGTTTACTCGGGTAAGCTGTTTCAGGGTCTCGTAGGGATTGGGATATCCCTCGCGGCGGAGGATAGTCTGGATTCCTTCGGCAACCACGCTCCACATATCGTCGAGATCACGGTCGATTGCAGCCTGATTGAGCAGCAGTTTGTTCATTCCTTTGAGAGTGGATGCCACCGCGATGAGCATGTGGGCCATCGGAACACCAACGTTACGGAGAACTGTGGAGTCGGTAAGGTCGCGTTGCAGGCGCGAAACCGGGAGTTTTTGCGCGAGGTGGGCGAGAATGGCGTTGGCGATACCGAGGTTACCTTCCGAATTTTCAAAGTCGATCGGGTTTACCTTGTGGGGCATGGCCGATGATCCTACTTCGCCTGCCTTGATCTTCTGTTTGAAGTACTCCATCGAGATATACATCCACATATCACGATCGAGATCGAGGATGATGGTGTTGATACGGCGCATGGCATCGAACAAGGCAGCCATATTGTCGTAGTTGCTTATCTGTGTGGTGTAGGATTCGCGGTTGATATGAAGGCGGTTCTTAAGGAAGTCGGCTGCGAAAGCGCGCCAGTCGATCTGAGGGTAGGCTGTGAGGTGAGCGTTGAAATTACCGGTTGCGCCTCCGAACTTTCCGCTTATGGGACATGCATCGAGAGCTGCAAGCTGTTCCTCGAGACGATATACGAATACCATGATTTCTTTGCCCAGACGGGTGGGTGACGCCGGCTGGCCGTGGGTTTTGGCGAGCATGGGGAGATCTTTCCACTCTTCAGCGCGGTTGCGCAGATGGTCGATGAGTTCAACGAGTGCGGGACGATAGACGTTGGTTATAGCGTCGGCTATTGACATCGGAACCGATGTGTTGTTGATGTCCTG
>CAZHHF010000053.1:0-11226 GCA_964531905.1 uncultured Bacteroides sp. | reverse complement strand
ATCGCCGTAATCTTCTTCACAAGTAAGATGGCCGATAACAGCGAAATCATAGCGATTCTATCATCCGGAGTCAGCTACCGGCGATTCATGCGGCCCTACCTCATTTCCGCATTTATAATCGCAGTCGCCTCTTATCTCCTCAGCGCCTACATTATTCCCCCCGCTAATATTAAACGTATCGACTACACCAATACATACGTCAAGAACAAACGCGTTGACTACGGATCCAACATCATGCTGCAGGTAGCACCAGGAGAGATCGCCTACATGCACCGCTACGAAAACACATCCAAGATCGGCTACCGTTTCTCACTCGAATCTTTTCAGGACAAGAAACTCGTTTCACGACTCACCGCACAGACTATCAAATACGACACACTACATCTGTGGCAGGTACGCGACTACATGATCCGCGACTTCAAGGACAACCGCGAATACATCACACGCGGATCAATACTCGATACAATTATACCTATCGAACCTCGCGACTTCCTCATCTCCAAAAACGACCATGAGACATTAACCACACCACAGCTTCAGGAATATATCTCCCGACAGAAAGAACGTGGTGTGGCCAACATCAAATCATTTGAAATCGAGAATCACCGTCGCTATGCTATGTGTGCGGCGGCATTCATCCTCACAGTTATCGGCATGTCGCTGTCATCGCGAAAAGTAAAAGGAGGAATGGGAATTAACATCGGAATCGGACTGGCACTCAGCTTCAGCTACATCCTGTTTATGACAGTAACATCCACCTTTGCCGTGTCAGGCTACACATCACCGATGGTCGCAATGTGGATTCCAAATATAATTTACACAATCATAGCACTGATTTTATACCGAAAAGCTTCCCGAGGATAAAAAATAACATTTTTTGGCAAGATTTTTGCTTTGCTTGTTGTTAAACATTCATTAGACTGATTTTTTTGACATGAATACTGAATTTGATATACAGCAAGCAATTACAGCCGATTTAAGATCTCACCGTCTTACATCTGCCCTTCATAAACTTAAAAAAGCTGCCGAGAATACCGGAGCGCGTGATATTCGCGACGAAATCACATCCATAGAATCCGACTACGGACTGATGCTCAGCTACCTTATGCAGGGAGCCGAGGACCCCGACCGTAAAAACATGTACGACCGATTCGTCAGCAGAACCTATCACCTGCTCGACCGTCTCGTTCGTCGGCAAAATATACCCTCAACTGGTTCTTTATACTACAACACACTCCGTTTCGAGGCTACACGACCCGATGATAATATAGCCGCACTCATCCGGCGCTACTTTAAAATCATCAATGACTCATCGCTCTTCAATCTAATCTCCGCCGATGAAGACACACAAGGTCACAAAGCCGATAACCGTACCGAAAAAGAGATAACCGAACGCCGACTGTTCAACCGCCTGTGGGTAACATTTCCACTCTCAGGAGAAAACGCCGACGAAGTTTCCCATTTGCTCACATCCGATGAAATTCCGGCCTACGTGAAACAACTCACAATATCATCGCTCCTGATGGGATCACTTGAATTCTTCGATGAAACACGACTCAGCCTGCTCATTGACGCATACATTGCCGAAGCTGATAACGAATCATCGACCATCGCCCCTATAGCCCTTACCGCAGCCGTGATGATAATGCTGCGATACTCCCACCGCCCGATATCCCAGAAAATTTCCATCAAACTCGAACAGGCGTCACGAACAAAAACATGGACATCCGATCTCCGCACAATATATATTGAACTTGTCAAAACACGCGATACCGAGCGTATCAACCGTAAAATGACCGATGAAGTCATACCGGAACTGATCAAACTCCGACCCGACATTGCGAAACGACATATCGACGTATCACATATTTCCGACCTTTCCGACATTGAGGAAAATCCCGAATGGCTCGACATGCTTGAAAAATCAGGAATAACCGACCGTCTCAAAGAAATGTCAGAAATTCAGGAAGAGGGAGGAGATGTATTTATGAGTACGTTTGCCCATCTCAAACGCTTCCCATTCTTCAATGAAATTGCAAATTGGTTCATGCCGTTCCACATCGACCACAGCTCCATTGCTGCCTCCGATGAATCATCCGAAGCGATTGCCGATATACTCTCCGCATCACCGTTCCTGAGCAACAGCGACAAATACTCATTCTACTTCTCCGTCAGCACCGTACCTGCGCAACAACGGCAGATGATGATGGCACAGTTCAAAAACTACAACATCAACAGTGCCGAAATCAGAAGCGCTGCCCTGAGTCAGACCGCAGTCGATCGACGGAACACTGTCAACAAATACATTCAGGACCTATATCGGTTCTTCCACCTTTTCAGCCGCAAAAATGAATTTGACGACCCGTTCCTGATGAGAATGAACATTCTGCGCGTAAGCGAACTCGCCAAATACATCAGTGACACAACAATATATGATACCATTGCCGAATTTTACTTCCGTCACCACTACTACCCGGAAGCACTTGAGATATTCCGCAACATAGAACTGACCTCACCCCCGCAAGCCTCATTGTATCAGAAAATCGGATTTTGCCTTCAGAAAGCAGGCGAACTCGAGGAGGCGCTTGACTACTACCAGCGCGCCGAGCTACTTGACGCCCGGAGTATATGGACACTCAAACGAATCGCATCGCTCCTATCACTTTTAGGCCGCAACACTGAAGCCCTCGGATACTACACCAGAATACTTGAAAACCAGCCCGATAACGTCAGGATTATAATCGACAACGCATCTGCACTCATGGAGTTGAAACAATACTCCGAAGCCATCCCTATGCTTTACAAAGCACTCTATCTCGACCCTGAGAACACCAAAGCACCGCGATATCTCGCTTGGTGCCTCCTCATGACACGTGACTTCAAAGGTGCCGACAAACAGATCCGGAAAATCATCACACGCAACCCGGCACCCGTCGACTACCTCTATCTCGGTCACACTGCACTTGCTTCAGGCAACATCAGTGAAGCTGTCCACGCTTATTCAATGGCAATCGATGAAAAAACAAACTCTGTCGAAGAAATAATCAACCGAATCTCAGCACATATACCCGACCTTGAAAACGCCGGGATCGACACCACTTCAATCCCGTTCATCATCGACATACTCGATCGAAACTGAAAGTTTTAACAGCTTTTTAAAAATATCAAGTTGGCTTTCTCAGCTATTTTTCATAATTTCGTGGCATAAACCTACTGATAAATGAAAATTGGCTCTATCGACTTGGGAGAACGCCCTGTGATGCTCGCGCCTATGGAAGACGTGACCGACCAGTCATTCCGCCTTATCTGTAAAGAATTAGGTGCCGACATGGTGTATACTGAATTTATCTCGGCCGATGCACTCATCAGAAATATTGCCGCAACTACGCGAAAACTGAATATCAATCCTGCCGAACGCCCTACCGCAATTCAGATATACGGTCGTGAACCGGAACCGATGGCCGAAGCTGCACGCATTGCCGCTGAAGTCAACCCCGACATAATCGACATCAATTTCGGTTGCCCGGTAAAAAAAGTAGCCGGAAAAGGTGCCGGAGCCGGACTGTTGCGCGACATCCCCAAAATGCTTGAAATAACGAGAACTGTAGTTGATGCCGTTCCTGATATTCCCGTCACGGTGAAAACACGTCTCGGATGGGATCACGAAAACAAAATAATCGTTGACCTTGCCGAACAGCTTCAGGACTGCGGAATCAAAGCGCTCACTGTTCACGGACGAACCCGGTCACAGATGTACACCGGCCAGGCCGACTGGGACATGATAGCGCGCGTTAAAGCAAACCCCCGACTCACGATTCCGGTAATTGGAAACGGCGACATCACCACACCCGAGCGGCTTGAAGAAGCATTCCGCCAGTCTGGAGTCGACGGTATAATGGTCGGACGGGCATCAATCGGCGCACCCTGGATTTTCCACGATATGAAACAGTACCTCATCAATGGAAAAGACTACCGACCGCTGACACTTGAACAGAAATTCAACATCCTGCGCCGGCAGATCCGTGAAAGCATCGACCGTATCGACGAATACCGGGGCATACTCCACATCCGTCGACACCTCGCCGCATCACCCCTCTTCAAAGGCATACCTAATTTCAGGGATACAAGAATTGCAATGCTCAGAGCCGATACCGCCGACGAACTGCTCACAATTATCGACCGCATTGAAAACGAAATTCTACCATCACTCAACCTATCCTGACGGCTATGAAAAAAATAATAGTATTACTCCTGATACTCACTGCGATCACTGCGGCAGCTACCGATAATCAGCGTATCGTAAAAGAAATACCGCAGCCGTTCGACCGCGTGGTGGCTAACGGTGATATAACTGTTGAAATTGTTTTCGACCCCGAACACAAAGGATATATGGTGTATCACTCTACCGACACCTTGTTGCCACAGATAGAATGTATAAACGACAGCAGCACACTCATCGTCTCGGGACTCGTAAATCACACCGGAACATCATCGCGCGTAGTCATTGTGGCTTGCGACTCCATTGTCTCGGTTATAAACAACTCAACATCCCCCCTGCTGATCAAGAAGATACCGCGCGTTGCCACCCTCGACCTTGTCATAAACGGCTCAGGAGACATAAAGACCGGCACACTGCAGGCCCACCACCTGCAACTCATCAGTAACTCATCGGGAAACATCCTGATTGACAACCTATCAGCCCGCTTTGCTGAAATAATCTCGACATCTACTGGCAACATTACTGTCGACAACATGAAATCCCACGGCAGCAAGGTAATATCTGCCGGTGACGGCAACATTACAATCCCCCACCTCATAACCCGCAGAGCAATCTTCTCAGCCAATGCCACCGGATCGATTACGATCGGAGGAAAAGCAAAAGCGGCAGCACTCACTACCTGTGGCAGCGGATCGATCAACGCCGTTAAAATGAAAATAAAACGGCTTACAACCGCTACCCACGGAACCGGAAAAATAATCTTAAATAAACCAGAATAGATCATGATTCGAACAACAGTCACAGCAATAACACTGCTCGTAACCTCCATCTTCGTTTACGCGCAGACACCATTGAACCGATACGAACTCGACATTGACGATTTCACACAGCTTAAAATAGCATCACCTATCAACGTCAACTACGTTTGTAACCCCGACTCAGCCGGTAAAGTCGTTTTCAATACAACACCCGAAATGGCGTCGGTAATCTCATTTGCCAACAATAAGAAAAAACTCACCGTAGAATTTACCACAAAAGGAGTTAAATATACCGATGTTCCTACCGTGACCGTATACTCCAACTATCTCACTATAGCCGAAAACCAGGCCGACTCACTCCTCCGTATCGTGAAAGTCGCATCCGGACCCGAAATCAAACTGCGCCTCATGGGTAACGGACGTATTGCTGCCACTAACCTTTCATTCAATGAGATATCAGCATCGATAACCACCGGAAAAGGATCCATTGCCGTGTCCGGAAAATGTAAGGTTGCAAACCTCACAAGCTATAGCGTTGGAAACATTCAGGCCGATAATCTTCAGGCCGAAATCGTAAAATGCAAACTACTCGGAACAGGAGAAATCGGATGCTGGCCCACAGAAGAACTCAACGTATCACTCAGCGGAGGAAGCGGAACCATATACTATCGCGGACTTCCGGCCAAAATCAAAAACCGTTCGGTCAACATAAAACTTGTTCCTATCAAAGAAGAATAATCCCATCACCGCCTATCCATGACCGAACGACGCGATCTGAAGAAACTAACCGCCCGATCACTGAAATGGAACGTGGTCGACCGGATATCACAACAGTTTCTTTACGCAGTTACAGGAGTCATACTTGCCAGGGAACTCACCCAGGAAGATTTCGGACTCGTCGGAGCCATACTTGTGTTTCAGGCGTTCGCTTCCATTTTTGTCGACAGCGGATTCTCATCTGCACTCATTCAGCGTAAAAGACCAACCCGGCTCGACTACTCGACAGTCCTGTGGTTCAATATTGCTGTTGCCACAGCCTTCTACATAATCCTTTTCTTCGCAGCCCCATTGATCGCCGATTGCTTCGATGGTGACCAGCGGCTCATACCCCTCTCGCGGGTGATGTTCATTTCATTCATCCTCAACGCAGCCGGAATAGTACAGACCAACAGGCTGATGAAACGCATGAACGTAATGCCGGTCGCAGCTACCAACACCGCTGGACTTACAGCCGGAGCTATTGTCGGCATCTATCTGGCCATCAATGGCTACGGAGCATGGGCAATCGTATGGCAGACAATAGCCACCAATGGAGTAAAAACAATATTACTATGGGTTATTAGCCGATGGACACCGATTTTGAAATTCTCATTCAAATCATTGAAATCATTTTTCGCTGTCGGATCGGGAATCATGGCAACAACAATTCTCAACGTATTTTTTCAAAACATATACTCTTTCCTTATCGGTAACCGGGTCGGACTTGCACCGCTCGGATACTATACGCAAGCCGATAAATGGAGTAAGATGGGAATCACATCCATTGCACAGGCACTTAATTCTGCATTTCTGCCAACATTGTCTACCATTCAGGACGATCCCGAACGCTTCCGCCGGATTACTGCCAAAATGAACCGGTTTACATCCTACCTGATGTTCCCGGCTATATCGCTGCTTACAGTAATGGCCGCCCCTGTGTTCCACATTCTGTTCGGAGTCAAATGGGATGCCGCGATAATACTGTTTCAGATACTTCTGATACGTGGAATATTCACCATCGCCATCGGTCTATACAACAACTTCCTGATTGCACTCGCCCGCTCACGTATGATTGTATTCATGGAAATACTCCGCGATGGAGTTGCCATAGCCGGTCTTATCGTAACATGGAAAGCTATGAGCATTACAACTCCTGACGATCCCGTATTCGGGCTACGCATCATGCTTTACGGACAACTGATAGCATCCATCGTTACATGGATCGCCACCATAATAGTAACTGCTCCGAAAACCGGACACAAACCCATCGAATATATAATCCACATGCTCCCCTACGCCGTTATCTCAATAATAGCGGCCGGAACAGCATCACTGTTTGCTTACACTATTGAGAATCAGATACTACTCCTTATTACTGAAGGAATTGTCGGCTTAGGAATATACTTTGTTGCAAACCTGATCCTGAAATCAAAAATTCAGAACGACGTCATGGAATATCTCTTTTCGAGAGCAAAACATAATTAACGAAGAATTAGGATTTTCTGAAGAAATTTTGTAAGTTTGCATGCAGTATCTACAATCCACGTAAGATCTACCTTAAAAATAAACCAAAACTAATCCAATAAACAAAACCAAAATGGGTAAATATCCTAAAATAGGAATACGTCCTACTATTGACGGACGTCAGGGAGGCGTTCGTGAAAGCCTTGAGGACAAAACTATGGCACTTGCCAAAGCAGTTGCTGACCTTATTTCCAAAAACCTCCGTAACCCCGACGGCACACCCGTTGAATGTGTTATCGCCGATTCAACTATCGGTCGAGTTGCCGAAACAGCTGCTTGCGCTGAAAAATTCGAGCGCGAAGGAGTCGGTGCCACTATTACCGTAACATCATGCTGGTGCTATGGAGCTGAAACAATGGACATGCACCCCCACTGGCCAAAAGCTGTATGGGGATTCAACGGAACAGAACGACCCGGAGCTGTATATCTCGCAGCCGTTCTCGCCGGACACGCCCAGAAAGGACTCCCCGCATTCGGAATCTATGGTCGCGACGTACAGGACCTTGATGATAATACAATCCCCGCCGATGTTGCGGAAAAACTCCTCCGATTCGCCCGTGCAGCCCTTGCCGTTGCCAACATGAGAGGCAAATCCTACCTCTCTATGGGTAGCGTATCTATGGGAATCGCCGGATCAATCGTTAACCCCGACTTTTTCCAGGAATACCTCGGAATGCGCAACGAATCAGTTGACCTCACCGAAATCATCCGCCGAATGTCAGAAGGCATCTATGACCATGAAGAATTCGAAAAAGCAATGGAATGGACTAAGAAACATTGCAAGGTCAACGAAGGTGCCGACATCAAGAATGCTCCCGAAAAACAAAAGACCCGCGAGCAGAAAGATGCCGACTGGGAATTTATCGTCAAGATGACCATCATCATGCGCGACCTCATGAAAGGCAACCCCAAACTTCTCGAACTTGGATTTAAAGAAGAAGCTATGGGACATAACGCTATCGTTGCCGGATTCCAGGGACAGCGCCAGTGGACCGACTTCTACCCCAACGGAGACTTCCCCGAAGCTATCCTTAACACCTCCTTCGACTGGAACGGCATACGCGAAGCATTCGTTCTCGCTACCGAAAACGATGCTTGCAACGGCGTTGCCATGCTGTTCGGACACCTTCT
The DNA here is from genome assembly GCA_964531905.1 of uncultured Bacteroides sp. Taxonomy (GTDB): domain Bacteria; phylum Bacteroidota; class Bacteroidia; order Bacteroidales; family Muribaculaceae; genus CAJUPY01. Next base: position 2,835 of record CAZHHF010000053.1, on the reverse strand, counting down.
CACTAACCGCGCGCAGATTTTCAGCGATGTAAGAACCTACTGGAGTCCTGCTGCTGTTAAACGTGTTACCGGAAAAGAACTTACCGGCCTTGCTGCAAACGGTATAATCCACCTCATCAACTCAGGTGCCACTACACTCGACGGATCTGGCCAGGCTACCGACAGCGAAGGAAACCCCACTATGAAACAACCCTGGGATCTCACCGACGCCGATGTTGAGAACTGCCTCAAGGCAACCACTTGGTATCCTGCCGACCGTGGTTACTTCCGCGGAGGCGGCTTCTCATCTAACTTCCTTTCTAAAGGAGGAATGCCTGTAACAATGTCACGCCTTAACCTTGTGAAAGGACTCGGACCCGTGTTGCAGATCGCCGAAGGATGGACCGTTGAGATCGATCCGGAAATCAACAAAGCACTTGACCAGCGAACCGACCCATCATGGCCTACAACATGGTTTGTACCCCGTCTTTGCGATAAACCCGCTTTCCGCGACGTTTACTCGGTTATGAACAACTGGGGAGCCAACCACGGAGCTATCTCCTATGGACATATCGGACAAGACCTCATTACACTCGCGTCAATCCTCCGTATCCCCGTCTGCATGCACAACGTTGAAGACGACAACATCTTCCGTCCGGCTGCATGGAACGCTTTCGGAATGGATAAAGAAGGAGCCGATTACCGCGCATGTAAGAACTACGGCCCGATCTACAAATAAATAGGGTAAAACTCATTTTAAGCAGGAAACGAACCGACCAACGCATCCTATATGGCATGCGTTGAATTAACCTCAATGAACACCGGAAGTCGTTTCCTGCTCTTTTTAATAATAATCAATCATTACCACCACTCATGAAAAATGAGAAAAAAGCCTCAATTCTGACCAGTAACGGTGTCAACTACATTGTTCCGTTCATCCTGATCACATCATGCTTCGCACTTTGGGGATTTGCCAATGACATCACCAACCCAATGGTGAAGGCATTCTCTAAAATATTCCGTATGAGCGTAGCCGAAGGAACACTGGTTCAGGTCGCATTCTATGGCGGATACTTCGCTATGGCATTTCCGGCTGCGATCTTCATTAGAAAATATTCCTACAAAGCAGGCGTACTGCTCGGACTCGCACTATATGCAATAGGTGCATTCCTCTTCTTCCCTGCAAAGATGACCGGGAACTATTATCCCTTCCTCATTGCATACTTTATCCTCACATGCGGACTCTCATTCCTCGAAACAAGCTGTAACCCGTATATACTTACTATGGGTCCTGAAGAAAGTGCAACCCGCCGACTCAATTTCGCCCAGTGCTTCAATCCTATGGGATCACTGCTCGGAATGTACGTCGCCATGAACTTTATCCAGAACCGGCTTAATCCCCTCGACACTAACGAACGCGCCCTTCTCACGCCCGATGAATTTGAAGCCATCAAGGAGTACGACCTTAGCGTACTCATTGGACCCTACCTCATTATCGGCCTCGTGATAGTGGCAATTTTCCTTATTATCCTATTCGCCAAGATGCCCAAAAACGGCGACCAGAGTAAGGATATTAACTTCGGCCCAACGCTACGACGCATCTTTGCTATCCCGCGCTACCGTAACGGAGTCATTGCACAGTTCTTCTACGTTGCCGCCCAGATCATGTGCTGGACATTCATCATCCAATATGGAACACGCATTTTCGTAGAACAAGGAATGTCAGAGATCGATGCCGAAGTGACCTCTCAGGGATACAACATAGTTGCTATGGTCATCTTCTGCGCAAGTCGCTTTATATGCACATTCATTCTCAAATACCTTAACCCTGGAAAACTCCTTGCCATCCTCGCTATCGCAGCCATCGTACTCTCGGCTGGAACTATTGCCTTCACCGATATATACGGCTTATACTGCCTTGTAGGAGTTTCAGGCTGTATGTCATTGATGTTCCCCACTATCTACGGTATTGCCCTCAATGGACTTGGAGACGATGCTAAATTCGGAGCTGCCGGACTTATCATGGCAATCCTCGGAGGATCCATTCTTCCTCCCTTCCAGGCCGCCATCATAGACTTAGGATCAATCAACGGATTCCCGGCTGTCAACATCTCGTTCATTCTCCCGTTGATCTGCTTCGTAGTTGTATGCTGCTACGGAATGTCAACCTCACGCCTAAAATAACGCAGCATAAACAGCACAACAATAAATATCAACTGAAGGTCGCGTCGTTCACCGGCGCGACCTTCAGTTTTAAGAAGTAGGGACGTCACGGCCCGTGCGTCCGCCACCAACTAACTGCCCCACAACAGATTGTAGGGCTGCTACGTGGAGCAGCCAGGTCCAATGACCTCCATCAAATTGTACGGCTCGTACGTCCGCCACCAACTAACAGACCTACAGCTGATTGTAGGGCTGCTTCGCGGAGCAGCCGGGTCCAATGACCTCCACCCGATTGTAGGGAAGCACTGCTCGTGCGTCCGCCACCAACTAACTGACCCACAACGGATTGTAGGGCTGCTTCGTGGAGCAGCCGGGTCCAATGATTGCATCCGACTGCGTCGGAGACGCATAACATACACAACCCCGGGTGGAGCGAAGCGGAACCTGGGGCATAATCCCACCACAAATATGGGCTTCGGAGATGCCCAACATACCCTCCATAACACCCGATCTGCAACTTTAACTTCCGTTAAACTCAACCTTCATCCCCCTGACTCTCAACCGATAAATTGTTAAAACCCGCGTTAATTCCGACCGATCCACCCCATTTTACAGTAATACTTTTTCGTCCAATCTCTCTTTCAGCATGTTAACTTTGCAACCGCAATGTCAGGCTGACCGTTGAACCGGGCC
>CAZHHF010000052.1:0-11329 GCA_964531905.1 uncultured Bacteroides sp. | reverse complement strand
CACACATGCAAATGTAGTTATTGTTTTTGAACTGTGCAAATGCTTGAAAGCCACTATTCATGCGGTTTTTGAATATGTAGTCATGCTATGTTCTAATTAAAAGGTTAGACCTTAGCGGGTTAATCGGCATAAGATGAGAAAACGATATATTTACATAATTAACATATATTAAATATTGGTAACTAAAATTAGTTTTTGCCGTGATGTATTATGTAGTGAAGTGAAAAATGTGATATTCAATTACATGCTTGTTCATTTGGTAATCGTCACGGATTTCAGTAACTTCGCGAAAAAATTTATCTATGGCAGAAAATTCATTGTTGTCGCGTCTTGAAGGTATTGAATCACGTTTTGCTGAGGTCAGCACATTGATCGCTGATCCGAACGTGATTGCCGACATGAAACGTTATGTAAAGCTGACAAAAGAATATAAAGATCTGGAGCGGTTGGTTAAGGTAACACGTAATTATCGTACCCTCCTTGAGAATATCGATGAGGCACGTGAGGTGCTTGCTACCGAGAACGACGATGAGATGCGTTCGATGGCAAAAGAGCAGTTGGACGACTCTACGGCCCAACTCCCGGCACTCGAAGAGGAGATAAAGATCCTGCTCATTCCGGCTGATCCTGAAGATGGTAAGAATGCGATAGTTGAGATCCGTGGTGGCACTGGCGGTGATGAAGCCGCACTGTTTGCCGGTGATCTTTTCAAGATGTATTCAAAATATTGTGAGTCCAAAGGTTGGACGGTCGCAGTTACTAACTTTAACGAGGGTACTGCCGGAGGATTCAAGGAGATCGTATTTGCCGTTTCAGGCGATAATGTGTATGGAACACTAAAGTACGAGAGCGGTGTTCATCGTGTGCAGCGTGTCCCCGCTACCGAAACACAGGGACGTGTCCACACGTCGGCTGCAACAGTTGCCGTGCTTCCCGAGGCCGAAGAATTTGATGTTGAGATCAATGAAGGTGAGATCAAATGGGATACTTTCAGAAGCGGTGGTGCCGGAGGCCAGAACGTGAACAAAGTTGAATCAGGTGTCCGTTTACGTTACATGTGGCGTAATCCTAATACCGGTGTTACTGAAGAGATTCTCATAGAATGTACCGAAACCCGCGATCAACCTAAGAATAAGGAGAGAGCATTGAGTCGTCTTCGTACATTCATTTACGACAAAGAGCATCAGAAATATCTTGATGATATAGCCTCGCGTCGAAAAACGATGGTTTCTACAGGCGACCGTTCGGCAAAAATCAGAACATATAATTATCCTCAGGGCCGTATAACCGATCACAGAATCAACTACACTATATATAATCTTCAGGCGTTTGTTGATGGTGATATTCAGGACTGTATTGATCACCTGATTATAGCCGAGAATGCCGAGAAACTTAAAGAATCAGAACTATAACAATTAATAATACATATCATGAATCGTGCAAAGCTTGTAGAAAACATAAAAAACAAAAGATCGTTTCTTTGTGTAGGTCTTGACACCGATATTAAAAAAATTCCTCAGCATCTTCTTGAATGTGAGGATCCTGTTTTTGAATTCAATAAGTCAATTATTGATGCAACCGCCCCATATTGCGTAGCTTATAAACCTAATCTTGCTTTCTACGAAAGTCTTGGAGTCGCAGGTCAGATTTCGCTTGAGAAAACTATAAAGTATTTGAAACAGAATTATCCCGATCAGTTTATCATCGCCGACGCTAAGCGTGGGGATATAGGTAATACATCAAAACTTTATGCTCGTTCGTTTTTCGAGTATCTCGATGTTGATGCAGTCACTGTTGCCCCTTATATGGGTGAGGATAGCGTGACCCCATTTCTCGGTTATCCTGAAAAGTGGGTTATTCTGCTTGCTCTTACTTCTAATAAAGGTAGCCACGATTTTCAGTTGACTGAAGATCGTGACGGACGTCGCCTTTTTGAAAAAGTTATCGAGACTTCTCAGAAATGGGCTTCTCCTGAAGAAATGATGTATGTTGTCGGTGCTACTCAAGGAAAGATGTTCGAGGATATTCGCCGTGTGGCTCCCGAAAGTTTCCTTCTTGTTCCGGGAGTAGGCGCTCAGGGCGGAAGTCTCGAAGATGTATGCCGGTATGGAATTATTGCTGACTGCGGTCTGCTCGTAAATTCGTCACGTGGTATAATTTATGCTTCCTCAGGTGAGGATTTTGCCGAAGTAGCTGCTGCTGAGGCGTCTAAGTTGCGCGACCAGATGTCGGTTGAGCTGGATAAGATCAATCTTTAACAGTCGTTCCCATAGTCATGCGGCGAAGTATTATAATGCCGCATACTATAAGTATAAGGCTTAAAACAGCCATAGTTACATCAATGACACTACCGGTATCGGTACCGATATTGTTCATTTCGCATTTCACTCGTTGTGTATGTTCAATCCATTGAATCAGCGCAACGAGTGAATTGTTGAATACATGAGCTATCACAGGGAGCCACAGGGAGCCACTCCAAACCATCAGATAGCCGAAGAATGCCCCCAGAAGCAAACGCGGAAAGAATCCGAAGAACTGTAGATGGAAAGCGCTGAAAATGAATGCTGTTAGCCAGATGGCAACATGGCGGTTGTAGCGGAAACCTAACAGTCGTTGCAATGCTCCGCGAAAGAATAGCTCCTCACTGAAACCAGCATAAACCCCAACAATTAAAATTGCCATTATAAGACTCCCCGCTCCCGATCCTCCGAGAAGGATTTCTACTGATTTCTGAGCGGCATCCTCCATTTCGCGCATTTTTATAGCTATACCCGATAGCGATTCTGGTAGGTCGAGATTGCTGTTCCATTCCACAATGAAATTCATCGCCGGTATTGACAGAAGCATTAGAAGAAGCGTGGCCACTATGATTTTTGGCTCAGGAAAATGTTCTATTTCGAGAAACCATGCCGGATAGCGTGTCGATATCAGTGCCGTTACAATAGCAGGTATGATAAATATGAATGTATCCTGAAGTATGGCTCCGATGCGTAGCATGGCTGTATGATCAGTCATTTTTTGTCCCATGAATGTGAGCAGAAGCGATGTTGCAACCATCATGAATGTGAACACGCATGCAAGCATTGCAAGTGATAATGAAGGGCGGAGTGCAAGACGACGGTCGATGAGCATATTGTTTCTCTATTATTAAGTGCTGGTTAGAATTGAAGATAGAAATCTGATGTTAGTTTACGGTATGACTCAGTATATCCGTCCCGGTTTTTTATTATGAGTATGGACCGGCTTGCCATTGAATCTACCGTTGTGAACTCAATAAGTGTGCGTGTAGGCTTTTTACCTTCGGTCGATATTACATCACATATACGAAGAGGATAGAGTCGGGCAATCGTTCCGTGATAGATCAGTTCCTCTGTCATAAGACTCGGTATAATCATTGCGATACGCCCTTTCTCAGTAAGAATACGCGATACGGAGTCTATTATTTGAATTGGCCCGAGTGTGTCACAGTGTCGGGCCATAGCACGTTGTTTGTCGGCCGACCGTTCTCCTGTGGTGAAAAAAGGCGGATTAGAAACTATAAGGTCGAAACGATCGGTTGTTTTACCCGACCACGATATAAAGTCTTCGTTAATAACGGTTATACTGTCGGCCCATATTGACTGACAGAAGTTGTTTTTAGCTTCATGTGCTGCTACAGGATCAATTTCGACTGCTGTGACTGACGCCTCAGGAAAGCGTTGAGCCATCATCAGTGCGATAAGTCCCGTACCCGTACCGATATCAAGTATTCTTTTGGGTTCAATGGCATCTGCCCATGCTCCTGCGAGAACTCCATCAGTGCCGACTTTCATCGCGCTTTCACTGTTGGCCACGCTGAATTTCTTAAATCTGAATACGGTTTCCCTGCTTGCGTTCCGGCTCATAATTAAACTTTATGCGTCGCTTTAAAGGTCGCAGATCCCTGCAGGGAGTGACATTATGAGAATATGATTATCAGTGTCGATGTCATCAATGAATTCATCAGCGACAGGAATATATACGGTTGTATCTGATGGCGATTCAACAATGAACAAAACATTTTCGGTTGAGTCATCGATGTCGGTTATCGTTCCGATAGTTGATTCTCCGTCGATGATTTTCCATCCAATGAAGTCTGAAGCATAGAATCCGTTCTCATCGGTCTCCTGATAGTCTGGAAGGTCCTGTGTAAGAGCGTAGATAGTTTTTCCTGCCAGCTGTTTGGCTTGTCTCTCATCGGTTATTCCGTCTATTGTAAGAAGTACGGCTTCGGGGCCGCGGGAACGGTGTTGTCCAATAAAAAATGGAACGAAAATTCCGTCCATATCAAGAACTATGCACCTGAGAGTGTCTATATCAATGTTAGAGTCAATGACTGCCGACATTTCTCCATTGATACCATGAGGTTTGATTATGTCCCCGATGTCAGTGAGTTGGTCGGAAAGTATCATTTTTTCTTCTTCTTTTTACTCGCCGGACGAACAATGTCAAAATCGCATAGACGGCAGTTCTCCGGATCAAGTCTGATTTGGCCGTGTGTTAAAGCGGCGATGTCGGCAAATACCCTTATGTCATCGTAGCTGTCGTTTTCTCCTTCAATCAAAGCGGTTTTTTTCATCTGATTGGCAAGGAGGTAAACAAGTGCGTCACGTTCTTCTCCTTCAGGCATTTCGGCTGCTCGCTGAATCATGGAAAGGATATGCCGTCCATAATGTCTGCGTCCGTTTATGGGGGATACGTAGGGGATGGTTTCGGGTATTGTATCAAGTGTTTCCCTCTGGATTACGTTGCATGGGTAATCGATGTCAAGATTGAAATCTGACATTATGGCGAGATGATCCCACAGTTTATTGCGGCTCTCCTCTGTTTCACGGAGTGCGGGAAACAGGTTGCCCATTGCGTTTATTATGGCGTGTGCGCAAGCATTGCGTTCTTCCCGGTCCTCTATGGTGAGGCACAGGTCGATCATTTTTTGTATGTTGCGGCCATATTCCGGCAGAATAAGCTGTTTAAGCTGAGTATTGTAGGTCAACATTTATCATTGTTTTGGTGATGCAAATGTAGTTAAAATAGAATAAAGGAACAAATATTTTATATTTGCTCCTTAGTGATGATGAATCATCGGGCCGTTTATTTCTTTATCGTGGCTGTTTTTTTGTTTTTCAAGCTATTGATCAATTCCTGGTCGGGAACGATATAGATTTCAATACGGCGGTTCTTGGCCCGGTTCTTTCGGGTGTTGTTGTCAACTAAGGGCGTTGTGTCACCCAGGGGAAAGCCGAACAACGACTGTGATTCTCCGGCTTGATTATCAAACCAATCATATAGAGCCATGACACGTTCTTCCGAAAGATTAAACGTGTATTGAGGTTTGCCGGTATTATCGGTGTGTACAGTTATGAGTAACTTGTAGCGTCCGGGGGTTCGTAGATAGTTGACAAACGGCTTTAGAAGTTTGTCGGCCGATGATTTGATTATTGTTGTTGAGTTGGGTAAAAAAATCCGGTCGGTAGGAATGGTAGCGATTACAATTTCTCCTTTGCGCATGGTTTCAACGCGGTAACCGAGTTTGTGAAGTGACTCAGCCTCACGACGCATATACGCAACGAGAGTCTGATGCATTTTTTCAGGAACTGCTGGCGTTTCGAGATGTTGCTGAAGAGTAGATTGTTCTTGCTGTTGTTCTGGCTTGGCTGTTTGGGCCGATATGGTGAGGGAGAGTACCGACAGTGTGACGGCTATGATAAATGAACGTATCATAACAGACTCTCCTCGTAAGCAAGTTCTGCGGCAACTAATGCCGGAACATCTTCCTGACGTACTTTTGCTCCTTTGTCTTTACGAAGCATTCGGCGTACATATTCGATCAACAGATCTGTCTCGAGTTCTTCATCGGGTGTATCGTCATCGGAGATGTCAATGTCGAGCATACCGTTTTCTTCGTAATAATCCCATATCATATCGATGATGTTGAGCAGTTCATCATCATTATATATTGCTGCAGCTTCTGGAGAAACAGCTGCGCGCATCATTTTTATAGCTTTGTTTTCGTCGAATTCCATAGTTGTATTTGTCTTATTTGACCTCTAAATTACGCAAATATCTTTAAACGCGTGTATTTGAGCCAACTTTTTTTGAAAAATTAAGATGAACATGCATTTAAGTCACTCGTTTTAAACCTTATTGGTTGCACTCTTGTTTTATCTATAAAAAAGTTTCAACTATGATTAAGATTCACGTTTTAGACACAGGTTTTGTACATGTTTCGCCTTACGTTCCCTATGACAATATAAATGCCGGACGACTGAAGGTGATGGGATTGACTGTTCCGCGCAGCCAGTGGGTATGGTTGCCCGTGATGAGCTACCTCATAGAGCATCCGCGTGGAACGATTCTCGTGGATACAGGGTGGGACCGGCGTATCAGTCCCACCGGAGAGTATGACAAGAGTATTCAGGCGAATGTTCTCGGCTCAAAAATGCTTGCTAAAATCAATCAGGGACACCTTCCTGAAGGCAAGGCTATCGATGAACAGTTATTGAAAATGGGTCTTAGCGCACGTGATCTCGATTATGTGGTTGTTACTCATCTTGATTGTGATCATGTCGGAGGCATCTCTCAAGTGGCGCGTGCAAGACATATTCTTGTAGCTGACGATGAAATGCAGTCGGCTTTGAGTGGTACTACCTCCAACAGGATAAGATATCAGTCATCACTTTGGCGCGATGTGCCTTTGACATTATACCAATGGAATAGTGATCGAGGTCCATTCAATCGATCCTATGATCTTTTCGGTGATCACTCTGTGGAGCTGATCAATATCCCGGGACATTCATCGGGGCTTGTCGCGGTCAAAATAAAGAACCCCGACGGAAAGTATGTGTTGCTTACTTCCGACGGGGCATATTCTCAGCGCTCATGGCGCGAAATGGTTCTTCCCGGTGTGGGTAATAATCGTAACGAACAACTGAAATCGCTGCGATGGATACGCGAGCAGAGTCTGTCACCTATGTGCGTGGCGTCGCTCTCAACTCATGACCCCGAGGTTGAACCGCATGTTATCGAACTATAGTTACACCGGTATTGCACCGATTCCGGGACGGTCAGGTATTGTGATTTTACCATCGACGATCTTCATTCCGTCGAAGCAGTCGTTGGCGATCAGGAGATTTCCATCAAGATCGGCCCAGTCTACCATAGGCGCGAGTTGTGATGCTGCTGAAATACCGCATGATGTTTCGGTCATACATCCGATCATGACCTTCATTCCGAGCGCGCGCGCAAGCACGGCCATCTGATATGCTTCGTGGAGTCCGGTACTCTTCATTAGTTTTATGTTGATTCCATCGTAGGCGCCTGCTGCTCTGCGAACGTCAGGGAGGCGCTGGAAGAATTCATCTGCGATGATAGGCAGCGGTGAGCGCTCTCTCAGCCAAGCAGTTTCATCGAGTTTCTCTTTCGGCATCGGCTGCTCTACGAACAGACAGTTGCGTTCGGCAAGCCAGTGGCACATCTCAAGGGCTTTCTCTTTATCGTCCCATCCCTGGTTGGCGTCAACACAAATAGGACGGTCGGTTTTGGATCTGATTATATCTACGAGTTCTTTGTCGTTATCGAGTCCCATTTTGACTTTGAGAACATTGTAAGGCGCCGCCTCATCTACTTTCTGACGAACAACATCGGCTTTGTCGATACCGATAGTGAATGATGTGCTTGGCGCTTTCGTAGGATCAAGTCCCCAGATCTTATACCACGGCTGTCCCATTATTTTCCCGAGCAGGTCATGAAGGGCTATGTCAACCGATGCTTTAGCCGCACGGTTGTTGGGAGCTACCGATTCCATGTATTCGTGAATATCTTCGATACGGAACGGATCGGTGAATTGAGAAAGATCGAGCGATGACAGGTATTTTGTCACGCTGTCGACGCTTTCACCGAGATAGGGTGGCATTGAAGCTTCGCCATAGCCTACAATTCCATCCATCTCAAGGCGAACCTGAACGTCGGGAGTTGTGGTACGGCTCGATTTAGCAAGGTTAAAGGCATGACGGAGTTGCAATTCGTATGGTTCAAACGAAAGATTCAGGCGTCCGGGACGACTTGTTTGTTTTGTGGGTTCTCCAAACGCCGAGAAGGAGATTGGAGACGCAAGCGCTGCTGCTCCGAGTGCGGCGCTTCTTAAGAAGTTTCGACGGTCCATATATAAATATTTTTATTTGTTAAAATACCAGGGATGATCGGCAACACGGGTGATTCCGCGCTGTCCGATGCTGTTTTTGATTCTCGATGCCGAGAGGAATGGGGTAGAAAGATAGAATTCCGATTCAGGATCGACACTATTACGTTTGACACGTCCCGACGAGTGAACATAGTTCCCCGAGTTGTCGTAAATGGCGACATGGGTTACTTTACCGGTTTGTGGATTACCGAAGAAAAGAAGATCGCCGGCTTCGCATGAACGCCAGTTTTCAGGTGATATCTTTTCGCCGGTTGTTGCCTGCTGCGATGCATCGCGCATAAGTATTATTCCGTTTGAAAAATAGGAAACTTTTGCAAGTCCCGAGCAATCAAGCGTTTTTGTAGAAGTTCCGCCCCAAAGATAGGGAGTTCCTTCCATAGAGTAGGCAATATCGAGAATCTTTTCAGCATCGAAAGGTTGCTGTGACCATGTGTCGAGATTCTCTACATCGGTTGCGGCGATGTATCCTGAGCGGCCATCGGGAAGTGTCACTTCGATTGCGGTCGATCCTGCTTTTTTATTGCCGAGCAGGATGTTGCCGTTTTCAACATCGGTTACAACATTACGTAGTCCGGTCAGGGATTTGTCGCGATAAACACGTGTCTGATAAGGTGCGGTAACTATCACTCGGTCGGCATTGCGCCATGCTTCCATTTCGTCTGCGTTTTTCTCGATTATCGAGCTGTCGATGATATATGCGATATAACCGTCCGGAGTCTGCGCACGCCACCAGTCACCTTTCTTTTCAAGGAGTCGGAGTGGTTGACCCAATATGCCTTGAGTAGCCATTTCCGATGCGTGTCCGGGTTTAGTGCGGAAACATCCTACTGGAATTTTTACCTGCGCCCAACGGTCCGTAGGATATACTGTTATGCTGTCGACAAAATTAACCGATGCGTTTTGTAACATACCTACGAGATTATCTTTCACTGACAATTCCGATGTCTCTCCTTTAATTATAGTATAACCATCAGGTGATACGACAGAAGTTATATCGTACACGATTTGTCGTCCGTCGGGTGCGAATTGCTGTTTTGCTAATGATATTATGCTGTCGGTATTATTATTCTGCGCTGTGGCTGCTAATGATACTGCTGCAGCTGTCATAAATGAAATGATATGTCTCATTACCTAATATATTATTGTAGTGGTTCAATACTGATTATTTCAAGATGTTGATCCCATCCGGGATAGAAAAGATTACCTTTGGTACATTCAACTTCACCCATCTGCGAGTCGACAGTCTCGCTTCTGATATATTTTTTATTGGGGAAGAATTCTCCATTAACTCCGCAGTTAGCGGCTAACCTCCACTGATCCATTCCTGTGGAGTAGAAGTTGACGGTTGCTTCTTTATCAGAGTTTGTATAACGGCCGAACGATGCATCTACCGGAACCCAGCCTACACCTTCAAAATAGACTTCAGCCCAGTCATGTAGATTTTTTTCACCCGGATGAAGCATCCATCCGCTTTCCCATCTGGCTGGAATACCGAGACTTCGCATCAGGGAGACATAAAGAAGCGATACCTGACCACAGTCTCCGTGGTGTTGTTTGATAACGTATTCAGGTATACATGGAATCGTGGAGTATTCTCTTGCGCCTGCCCACGGAAAATTACGTATGATATAGTCGTAGACTATTTCCGAACATTTGAACGGATCGGTCTCATTTCCAACTATTTCATGCGCCTGAGGTAGATAGACGATATTCGGTGATTCGAATGATGTGAATTTCTTATAGTTGTCTGAGTCTTTGTTATACGGTTGAATATTCTTTTTAATGTAATCAGGTGAGAAGTATCGTGCGCCAACCTCAAATTGACCTACATATTCGAAATGAGTAGTGTCGTTTTGAACCGGCTGACGGAAATGGATAGTGTTATGGACCGATCTCCTGGGATTGGAGATAGTGTATTGTGCCGGGTATGTTGAAATGATGTTTACCGATGGCTGACGCTCGGTCAACATCGGTACAGGCATCCACACATCCAGTGTATCTCCTTTTAATATATCGACGGTAGGAACATCTATTGTGAAGCGATAGGTAACAAGTTGGCGGTTGGAGATTGTTCCGTCACCGGGACTGTTTTCAATAATATTATCCACGATATCACGTCTACTTTGTGCCGATGTACTTCCTCGTCCTTTGAAACCGGAAAGGCCGGGCGCGAGTAGTTTGACATTACGGGGCGCTTTTTTATGAAACCGTATAGTGTCACCGAAACAGTATGATTCTATATACCCGTCCTTAATATATTGCGCTATATCATCGGGTGAAATATCCGGAATAAGTCTGATTATATCGTCGGCAGTGTATGGAAAATCGCGGTGGAGGCGGTAATCTATCGCGTATGCCGAATCAGGTTCAAGCCAGATCGGTTTTTCTGCGGATAAAGTGGGTGTTATGGCGAGATATATTGCCGAAAATGACAGAATCAGTTTCTTTCGCATAGATATGTAGGTATATATTGCAGGCTGATTGCCTGACCGAAGGTTACTTAATAAACCGTAAAGTTAATACTTTATTTTATTATTTAATAGCATTTAAAAGATTTTGATGGAATTTAGTAAAAAATTATCAATTCATTGTAGGGCTGCTACGTGGAGCAGCTGGGGCCAATGATCGCACCCAACTGCGTCGGAGATGCCCAACATACCCTCCATACCACCCGATTTGCAACTTTAACTTCCGTTAAATGCTACACCCATTACCCTGATACTCAACCTATAAATTGTTAAAACCCGCGTTAATTCCGACCGACCCTCCCCATTTTACAGTAATACTTTTTCGTCGGGCCTCACTTTCAGCATATTAACTTTGCATCCGCGAAGTCATCCCGACCGTCCTGTCGGGCCGACTGATAATGGACATGGCAGTCCCTGATGCCGAAGAGCGATACGGGACTGAGTCAACCGCCCCACATTATCGCGAAGTATATCATTGACACGGCAGCGCCAAAGACCGAAGAGTCATGCGGTTAAGCTGTGCTGATTTCCGAGCGCCCCGCCTGCCACTTTGGCGGATTCCCGCGATTGGCCACCTGAGATTATCGTCCGCACCGCAACTGCCGGCTGACTGTCGCAAAGAGAACATTGACATCGTGGAAAA
>CAZHHF010000051.1:0-11337 GCA_964531905.1 uncultured Bacteroides sp. | reverse complement strand
TGCGGCACTTAATCCATGTGTCCGAATCAATACACCCTTCATGTGGCGCTATAACTAATACCTGTCCGTCAAGACAGATTGATTTTCGTTTGGTTGCTTTGCTGCCTGTGTATAAATAGGCTCCATTCGTACCGATGAACTGCGAAACATCGTTTACTATTTCAGTACCCTGCCCACGAAAGAACTCAAAAATGTCTGTGTCCGCTCTAACATAGACCGGATTCGTAATAATATCCCGTATCCTCATCCTACTGAAATTCTTACCGTCTTGGTTTTTAATCCCGTTTTCACTGAGATAATGGATAACATCCATAAATGAAACTTGTGGCTGAGAGTATATCGAGTAAATGAGCTTGACCACCTCTATCTGTTCCGGTATAGGCTTGTACATACAGGTCTTGATTCCGTCTATGACAACATTTTCAAGACCATAGCCATATGGTACTCTGCCTCCCATGTAGAACCCTTTGCGGCTTCTGGAGCGGTAAGCGTCCATTACTCGTTGCTGTATGGTTTCTCTTTCAAGCTGAGCAAAGACCATAACTATCATCAGCATAGCCTTACCAATAGGAGTTGATGTGTCAAACCGTTCTGTGATGGACACGAACTCGACCCCATACTTCTGTAGCTCGCTGATAACATTGGCAAAGTCAAGGACAGACCTGCTTATTCTGTCAAGCCGATAGACGATGATACGGCTTATACCGCCTTCTCGCACTGCCGCCATCATGTCCTGAAAGTCTGGGCGCTCTGTATTCTTTCCGCTGTATCCTTTATCACGGAATACACGGTGTGGGTTGTTCCCTACCTCTTTAAGACAGAGTTCAATTTGGCTTTCAATCGAGATGCTGTCTTCTCTGTCTACGGATTGTCTTGCGTAAATTAAATCTTCCATCTGCAAGCCTCACTTCTTTTTGGATTGATATTTGCTAAAGACGGCATATAGGGTTTTCTCAATCGCTACTTTGCGCTCTTGCCTGTCGTCTCTATGTATGGGTGTGAGGTTGATAATTTTATATACTTCACCGTCATAGACAGCGTTAATTGTTTCTTCGGTACATTTTTTCACTGCGATAGAATCGACCTCCTTTCACGGATAAAAATAGGGCTGGCAATTAAGCCAGCCCTTGTTTTCACCTTTTGGTATAAAGGGTATTATTCAGTTGTATCTGTTGAACCCATACCGCCGTTTCTCACGCCGTTCGCTTCATCTGAGTAAGTAATCCCATAAGGAATGAAGATTGCCTGCATGAAGCTGTCTCCGGCGTTTACCTCTACCACTTTCCACTCCTTACTGTCGTTGGTTATCTTGGCAAAGATGTGCCCTTCGTTATCAGAATAGTAGTAATCGGAATCAATAACTCCCATTGTATTGTTGAGTTGCAGACGGTACTTGAAGCCAAGCCCACTTCGCGGCAGACACCCAAGCCACCAGCCCTCATCAATTTTAACTCGAATGCCTGTCGGGATTTTGATTGTATCCCCAGGTTCCAGCCTTAAATCAAACGGCGCTTTGAAGTCGTACCCCGCGCTACCAGATGTAGCTCTGGACGGAAGCGTGATTGCGTCGTAATCCGCACGAGCATATTTATCGGCGCTATCCGCACCAAACTCGTCTTTTATAGCTTCGTAAAACTGCTCGAAGCTCACTTTTTCAAATTCTCCTACTCGCTGCATTTAGTTCTCCTTTGTTTCTGTACCTGTATTATACTGGCAAGTTATCCCGTCCCTACACCATGAGGGCGGAGTATATGGCGTATTCAGTGGTACGCTTGGATAATAAATTGTGTCATCGTCTTCAGTAGTTTCCGTGACTGTTTGCTTTATCATCTTACCGTTTTCATCGTACTCATAGACAGTTTCTTTGATGATTCTCTTTATCATATTCACACCTCTTTTGTTTTGATGTAAAGTCCGCAGTGACACATTCCTTCATCCATATCGCGGAACTCTTTACACATACACTTAGTGTCTGCATTCTTGACGAGTGAGCATGGACAATAGCCTGAATTGGCTTTAAGTTGCTTTTTTATTTCGTTGGCAAATTCTTTGTCCGGATTTGTTGTAATCTTCACTTTTTACTCTCCTCCTTACGGTACTCGTCAAGGAACCATACCAAAGCGTCATACTCTTCCTCTGTCACATCTTCCATAAAAATCATATCGTTGTGTCTGATAAACCCAATTTGTCTGATGAAGTTGTTGAAATATTCACCAAGCTCCATGAGTTCGTGGTCACTAATTTCTTCATAGCGTGTGTATGTAGATTTGTTGTGGAAAGTATCACCAAACTCGTTGGTGTACTCAAACCCGATTGTCACTTTATTTTCCATATCGTTCATTAACATATCCTTTCTATGCTCACACTCCACTCTGCGGAGGGTATACCCTTTGCGATTAAGAGTAGAGCAGACTGCTTTTTGCGGTTCAGGAAAGCCTTTTGGCAAACTGATTGTCGCTTGCCAGTGTTACACCCAAAACATCGTCATAGCGGTTTGGCGCATTAGGTATGTACCTACCGTACTTGATTATGATGTTTTCAATACCATTTAACCTTTCAACTTTATCCGCCACTTCTTCAGGGGTGTAACCGGTATATATAACAATGTCGTCATTACACTTATAATTGCACCGAAGAACACGGATAAAGAATACAATCTCATCCCATTGTTCAAATGGCTCCAGACCACCAAAAACTATGGCAGATGTTACATGGTTACGAATGTATCTTTCGCAAAGTTTTCGTTCCCCAATGTGGATGGGGACGCTCATGCGCCACCCATCATTTTGACATACCGACAGAGGAATACCTGCTTCAATGCAGCACTTGCCGCCGCATGAGATAGTGCCGATAAACATTGCAGGTTTCTTGTAGTTTGTGAAGTCCTCATCCACGATGGTCTTTACTCTCATTCAGACATTGCCTCCGCATAGCTGTACCACTGACGGGTGTTAAACTCACGGAAACGGTCTTTTGAGTACGCTCTGGACGGCACAAGATATCCAACAATTCGCTGGTATGTATCATAGACCGGTTCGCCGCACACGGGGCAATGGTCAGTTCCGACAAATCCGTGGTGGTTCTTACACTCATTGATGCGTGTGTTGAATGCAAAGTAGATAACGCCGGACTGTGCAATCTTATTGAGCATCTCCCACGCCATATCAGTGTTTGGGAAGTTCGATTCCAGATTGATGTGAGCGATACTACCGCCGGAGCACTTTTCATCCAGAATAGAGCACAGTCTCAACTTCTCCTGAATCGTACATTTTGCTGACAGCGGAATCCACTGGTTGCTGTAGATGAATTTCTGGTTCAAATCATAGATGACATTATCCTTTTGACACAGGATAACAGCGGCTCTTTCAGCAGGTACTGACTCAATGTTGAAGGAATACTCGTCCGTAAATCCGTCTTTTACTTCATTCAGCACCTCAAAGATTTTGCTTGCAAACGCAACCCCTTCATCGGTGTAGCTGATGTAGCCAAACTCGTCGGTCTGTGTGTACCCAAAGGCTTCAATGACTTCATAGAGACCGAGGATACCCATTGTACAATACTGCTTGTCCATCTCGACTGCACCGTCCTGATAGTTTGGCAGAAGCCCTTTCTCCACATTCCTTTGGATGATATGGCGCACAGTATCTAAAGTCCTACAACATAGCAGCGCACGCTTTCGTAGCAAAGCCAGATATTTCTTTTCATCGCATTCCGTCTCCAAGGCAATACGCATCAGATTGATTGTGTTCACCTTGACAGACCCGATAGAAAGCGCCGTTCCGCCGATAGAGTTTATAAATGCATTGAGCTTAGAGGTATCAGACAATAGTCTACAACAGTTGCTGAGTGTGTTCACATCACCACTGACAAAAAAATTGCTGTCATTCCATGTGGTGTTGTGGTCACTGCACCAACGGGCGAAGTCCTCATCAACGAACTTGCCATCACGGTACAGCAAACTGTAAGTCAGCACAGGGAAAGTGAACATATTCTCGCTGCGGATTTGCGATACGACCTCCATAAAGAGCTTCTGGTGCTCTATCAGTTCTTCCACGCAGTCAATCACATAAGTACCGTCTGGATACTGCACACCGCCGAACAAAGCCTCGATATAGTTGCGGTCAAAGATAGACACATTCACAAACGCTGTCTGGTCGATGCGCATAAACGGTTGGTTCAGTCGGTAGATAAACTTTTGGAAGCATTGGCGAATATAGTAGTCGGCATCCTTGATAACATGGCCTGACTCGCAGTCTTTTTTCCAAAAATAATATGTCCAGATGAGAACATTCGGGATACCGGCGGCGCCGGAGCTGCGGTTGCTCATATAGCTGATGTATTCAATCACATCATCCATAAAGGTTGTCAGATGTTTTGGCGGCTGGTTGTTGTAGTTCTTAAGGAAAAACAGCCCTTCTGTTGCCAAACGGGTCAGGTCATAGGCATAACAGTATGGCAGATATGTGGATGTAGAGGCATCGTGCAGGTAGAAACCGCCGTTGTACTCTGTCTCCAACCACTCCTTCGCCGTCTTGAGGTTATACCGCTTCTTCATCTCGTAGAAAATCTTGTTAAACGCAAACAGCTTGTCGTGAGACTTCCCCTTTTCGTTCAGAAGACTGCGGATATCTTTGTTGGAGGCGTTTGCATTGGCATCAATCGTTACATCCGCAACACTCTTATCAATGAAGCTGTCGATAAAGTCAGAAAAGTTCAGTTGGGTTTCATGAAACCCATTAAGGAACTCAAAGTCCTCACCGTACTTTTCATTTAGCGCAGTCATTGTTTTTTCAAAATCTTTATTCATTTTAAGTGGAATGTTCATTTCTTTAAGCCTCCTTATTTGCATAGGCATTTACCACTTTTACAGCCTGTGCAAAATCATATAATTTTCCGTCTACAGATAAAACCGGAACCTGTGTAATGCCAAGCGCCGACATCTCATCTACGGAGTTGTTCTCCTGATATGTAAAACCAACAGCATCCATTTTCTCTCTAAGCACTTTACACTTAGGACACCCGGTCGAATACAAGACAACCTCTGCCATTTACTTCTCACCCGCCTTTTCTGCCATATCACGGATAGCATTATAAATATCCGTCCAGTTATTTAGTCGCAACATACCATTTGCCTCGGCATCGTACTGCCTATTGTGGGGCGAGTCTACTAAAATTTTTGCATAAGACCCGCCCTCAAGATTGTGAACCCCATCATCCACCAGTACATCGCCGCTGATAAGTTGCTTATGCGTGGTTATGATGACATCATCCCAAGACAGAAATGGAAAGTAGCGGAACAGAACTTCCTGCATTTTCACCTTAATTGTTTCATAAGCAGACGAGGTGACAATCAACACCGTATGCCCATCTGCTATGAGTTGCCTGAGCGCTTCAGACGCCCCTTCTATCGGCTTTACCTCTCGCCAAAATGCGTCGCAGTATAATGGCTCATACACCTGTTCTTTTGATAGCATTGGAAAGGAGCGAGAGATATCCCACTGTGCTACATCATCTTTCTTTACAGAAGTCCCATAGACGTCGTTCAGATAAGACACCCACGCTTCAAGCAGGTCTTCTATTGTGTCATCCATATCTACCATAACTGTCAGTTGCTTCATGCTTCGTTCTCCAAATATTCATCAAAAGATGTCTGATGGAACCC
This sequence comes from uncultured Bacteroides sp., assembly GCA_964531905.1. Lineage (GTDB taxonomy): Bacteria > Bacteroidota > Bacteroidia > Bacteroidales > Muribaculaceae > CAJUPY01. The sequence goes on along the minus strand of CAZHHF010000051.1, from coordinate 5,675 downwards.
AATAAACTCAATGAGCCATTGGATAACTGCTTCTTGCAAATCTTTCAGAGCGCCAACATTATTTATAATATGGTCTGGACTTACATCGTCCAGTGCGACTTCAGATGGGTGTGCCTGTTGTTCCGCAGATAGCGGGCTCACGAAATTTTCTCTATGTACTCGCAGGTGTGTTACATCGAAACCCGCTGCTTTCAAACAATCAATTTCATTGGGAAATCTGCAGTCCGGTATCAACACATAATCCCACTCGTCCGGGAATAACTTCATAATTGATACTATAAAATCAACCCAAAAATCTGGCTGCTTTTGCCGTATGACATCTGTCCCAACATATTGCAATATGTGCCGTCCTGCGTCATCTTTTTCACCATTCCACCCGAAAAACTGTTTGCACATATACTTCAGCAGGTCAGCATAGTGCGCTATCAACACACGATATCCGTCTGCTTCGAGTGCTTGTTTTAGAAAACCTGCCATTGTATCTTTTCCATGCTGAGCCTTTCCAGATATGGTTATAATACGCATCGCATCAACCTCCCTTACATTTCTTTGCGTATTTTGTGAAGCTATCAACCGCTTGGCGAACATCTATTGGGATGTCCGGTGGTCTCCACTGGTGCTCTCCGCCGTAATAAATCTCTCTTACATTGCATTTTGCAGCATCAATAACCTCATTTGGGTCGTCGATATGATGTTCACAAATAATGGCTACGGCACGCTTGCCAGCCTTTGTGAAGTCACTTATCATTCTTTCTAACGCAAGGCGCTGACCAAGCGGTACAGGTGCTTTTTCATGTTTAACTTCAAAAATTATGTATTCTGAATCGTGGTACTCAATCAGTCCGTCAATGTCAGTTGGGTACATATTTTCATGGTCGAGTTCTAACCCATTAAAATCTATAAGCTGTTTCATTCGATTTGGGTTATTTATTTTACTATTCAATGCATCTCCTTTCAGATGGCTCGTGGTCTATTACCTCCACCATCGTTCCAAAAGAAAATGACTGCCATTACAACAAGTAGCAATATGACATAGTTCATACGCTCTCCTGTCGCTTTGGCATAAGACCGCAACTATGTTTTTCTTTGCAGAAGCCCATATATTTGCACTTTGGCATGAAGTAGTTATCAATGAGATAAGCCCACTCATCGGAGTAATTATGTAGTGCTTCGCACACATCCCAAAATAGCTTCCTGTACTCGTGGTATGCTCTTGTACACATTCGCTGATGCGACATATCAATCAGATTGCGCAGATTGTGTTGGCAAACAATTTTAGTTGTCATACCCATAGGCAAAACAAGAGCTGCATCCTCTCTCTTAACGCCACTTGCTTCAAGCTTAGATAATGTCCATTGAACTCTTTTCATTAAATCCTGATACAACTCTTTACACTCTGGACGGCTTGCAATTTCATCCGGTGTGACATAGCTGAAATCTTTTGTGTAATCAATGTATCGTGTGCTCGCCTGTAATCTGGTTGGGCTTCCGCCAATATGCGTATACCATTCTCTGATGACACGGGCAGAATATCCATCCAAAATCATATAAACCTCTGGAAACTCAAATGTTCTGCCGTGCTCATTTTCCAAGCAATCAAGCCCACGCTTGTAATTTTTCTTTGTATCCGAGGTATCTGCTCCCCAGCAGATACCCGCCTCTTCTCCAATCATTGAGATTGGTTCCTTCGTTGTAAATCTTTGAATAATAACCTGTCCCATAGGATTCTCCTTATCGTTTATGTGGCTTCTTGTAGAAAACCCTTTTGTGCAAACCCGTTTAAGAAATCGTCAATCAGCTTCGTATCACCGGCATCTAACTCTTTCATATCTGTAGCGTGTGTACTATAACTCGGCGAAGACAAAAAACGATTAGCCGCAACAGCCACTTCATCAGCATTTATTGTGACATCTTCCCACAACACAGCTAATCGTTCTATTACCTCGTTAATCGGCGTTGTGGCTGTCATTTCGTGTTCGTCCAAAAAGTCTGCAATCACCCCGTCTGCGTTGTGTGTCGTTGTGTCATTCGCCGTGAAATGAATGTCTGTGACATTTGGAATCTCTATCATATTTCCATCAAAACCGAAATAAGCACGAGCATCGTCCATAGCGTTGTTGTATGTCCTATTAACTACAGGTTGGGTGTTTTCTTCATCCCCATATCGTACAGTTAAACCCATGTCAACATATCGGATTGGGTCTATGCTCTCCAGACGAAACAGTCGATTGTCATCATCAACAACGATAATGTCATTCAGTTGCATACCAACATAGAACACCATCCCACGAAACGCCGGTATCATCATACCGGTTGCTTCCGCTTCATTGATGACTGCAACCGGATAGCCATGATAGACCGCAGTCAGTCCTCCGTTGTCTCTTGCCGTAAAATATGGTCTGAAATCAGTTAGATGTTCTTCGGTATGCATTTGTTCAACCATTGCATTGCACACATCTCTGGACATAACCAAAACAATATCAGGTTCATCCGCTATCGTTCTCATTCTGGTTATTTGTTCATCAGCATTTGCCATAAGTTCCAGCAATTCTTCTCTTGTCATTCTCTCACTCTTTTCTTAGGCTTTACTCAATAATTGGATTAACCTTGCATTGCTCTACTAATTTATCAAAGCAATCACAGCAAAGTTGAAGATGTACTCCATAGCCATCATGAGCGCTACCATATCCAATTAGGTATTTATGTATATTGAAATTTTGCTGTCTGTCAAAGATGCCAAGTTTTTTGCCACAACAGTTACAGATTTCAAAGTTAACTTTCTCTACTGAACGCCTTGGAAAAAGTCTCATCAGCCTCTTATCCCTCCTTCAGTCATTGTGGTTTGTCTGTGTGCTCTTACAGTATCTGCCAATCGTTGCAAGAGTGGCACAGGCTAATGGGATGATATCAGGAGTGAACCTTGCCGTGTTAAACATTAAATTCAAACCAGATGCAATAGTGTCTCCGACACACAGTTTCAGAAGCATACCGCCCACATAAGCAAACGCAAAGGTGAGGACTGGGCTGAAAATCAGCGCTCCAATCAGCCCGGCAAGCACCGTGAAGATGCCTGCAATCGTAAATGTGTCTTTGGTTGATTCTTTCATATGTATCTCCTTTTATTCTGCTTATAAAACTCAGGTTTTATAGCTATTATTCTGTCTCATCGTTGCCGTCTGTAGCACCAGTATCGTCTTCGCCCGGAACTTCTGGTGTTGGCACATCGGGTTCCGGTGTATCCGGCGTTGTGTTGTCGCCATTTTCATTGCCACCAGAGGCTGGTTCAAAGAACGCATCTAACTCATCTATACAGTTACTGCAGAGTTCCTTCGTCCATAGGATGTCGTTGGTCTTCGGGTCGTCTCCACGATAAGGCGGCTTGCCCTGTCTTACATCCGGGTCAATCTTCAGCGGTCTTGCACAGGTGATGACCCTGCACTTTCTTGGGTCTTCAATAATGGTTTTACATCTGTCACAAACAATACATTTCATACTGTTGCGCTCCTTTCTATAATCTTAAATTCACTTAGGAACTTATCTAATTCTTCGTTCCCATGACTGTCGTCAACACAACCGTCCGTGCACCATCGTTCGCAGTCTCTTAATGAACTCAACGCTACTTCGCTAATCCCGTCCTCTACTAAAATCTGATGGAATGACTGCGAACAATAGAACGCATTGTTATATGCACTAAAAACCTGTATTGTGCTTCCGTTTTTATAGTATCTTAGTGTCAGTGCGTACTGATAACGCAATATATCAAAATCTTGCGCATACCTCCAACCATCGAAAAAACCATCTCTAAACTCGGCTTCAATGGCTTGGATAAATTCACGAACAGACCACTCATCACAGCAGGCTACACCTATTTGGTATCCAGGTCGTTCTTCGCAAGTTTGTAGTGCCTCATACAATGTTTGACTATTTAGTTTTTTCATGGCACCACCTATCAATAAATTTTGCTATACGCTGTAAGCTTGTAATACTCGCCATCTCGCTCAAAGCTTCTGCAATAAATGATGTCTCCATTTTTAATTGGGTCTTTGTCATACACTTTACAAAACACAGTAAACCGACTTTCCTTACCGCTCCCGATGGATTTGGTAAAGATACTATATCCAAATAATTTTCCATCACGCTTTCTCCGTAATGGTTTTACATCTGTTACATATAGTTTCCGTCTGTCTTCCTCTTTCCCAGATACATAACCGATATATCCCATAACATCGTAGAAGTTTCGCACTTTCAGGAGGTCACTTAAATCCTCAAGCTCAAATGAGCGTATGATGACTTCCGCTTCCCGCAAAATGGAGTCAACATCAAGAAGTGTGTAGTTCTTGGCGACCCCACCGGATTTTGTGACACCTATTGCATACTTCTGCACAACGGGTTCAAGCGGCGTTCCGTCAACAATCAACTTTTTGATTTGCTTAGCCTGCCCTTTTTTGAAAGTCTCACTGAACATATCGACCATTCTAAGCAACTCCCTTTGATTCCCAAAATCGCTGAAGAAGTCCAGCTTAATCAGAATGTCAAGCTGTCTTGAGTTGATACTTGTTTTCTCGTCAAGGTCTTTGAGTAAATCCATGAAGTATGTATATTGGTTCTTGGATAGCGCATACAGCTCATCTGCCAGATTGGCGCTCATATATTTGATTGAGGTAAGTCCCTTAGCGATAATCTTCTTTTCTCTGTCAAAGAAGTACTCACCTCTGGACAACCCCCACTTGGGAAGAGTAACCCTGACGCCGACCTTGGTAGCATACGCCGTAATATCAGCAGTCTTATCCATGTTGTCCCCAAAGATATTCAACGCTGCTGTCAAGAACTCTAATGGATAGTAGTATCTCAGATACCCGCATATATATCCGACTGCTGAGTAAGCGTCTGAGTGGTTCCAAGAGAATCCGTAAGCAGATGCGTCCAAGATAATCTGCAAGAACGGTTTGATGATTTCTTCACAGCGTTCAACTGTCATATCATAATGACTGGAACAATACTGCGTGAACCGTTCTTCAATCTCCGGCAAGAGCTTTTCTGTGCCCTTTTTCTTGGCGATTGCACGGCGAACATTATCTGACTCCGCAGCGGAGTAACCGCAGAAGTGAACAAGGAATTGCATGATAGTCTCCTGCATGGCAATTCTGCCCGCTTCCGGCGCAAGAAACTCGTTGAGCGCATCAAAACCATTATCATAGAACTCTCCCCTTGCTACGCTGTCTCGGAAGCTTGCACAGGCTGGTCTAAGAAGACCGTTGCCAAACGACATCCATTTCAGCATCGAGAAGTTTGGTATCTTTGACTTGGCAATTTCCAGAGTTTCGTCGGACATAAACTGCTTAAGATAGTGCTGTGCGCTGTCAGACTCCCATTGGAAGATAAGCGTTGTGTCGTCACGAATGCTTTTCCACACATTCATATCTTCCATATCCACATTGTCTGGGGTCAGCCTTTCTATTCCAAGCATTTTACAGGTGTCGTTAATAACGCCGATATTATCCAGACCGAGAATATCGAGCTTGACATACATCAGGTCGTCAAGTTCTTTCATGTTAATCATGGACACTGGGTAGTCTGATGTTGCTACCGAGCATAGTCCAACTGTCTGCTCTATCGGCAGGTCGCTGATTAGTACGCCGCTTGGGTGAGTGCCGATAGAAACAATCGTGCCATTT
>CAZHHF010000050.1:0-11381 GCA_964531905.1 uncultured Bacteroides sp. | reverse complement strand
CAGCGCGCCCTCGCGGGCATTTATCGCCCCGTAGCGGCGCATGGCCGTGACGTTGTTGTAACGGACATATTCACCAACATAACCGCAACCATCGGGAGTGAGCGATCCACCGTACCACGATAAACCATATCGCCCTTCACCATGTGCAATTATATCATCGGGCATTGTAAAACCGTGGACAACTACGTTTTCACCCACCGACGATGGCGCACCAGCGCCATAGGCATGAACTTCAATGCGATCAGGAAGATAATATAGAAAACCGTTGATCGACGGGCGCAGATTTCCAACGAACATACATGAATATTGCGGGTAATCAGCTACGCAAGGTCTTGCATCGGAAAGATAGTCCCACACCTTCTGTTCTACCATCGGCACTTCACAACCATTGTCACGCAACCATTTTACCATATTAGAATTAGCAGCAATGATTACGTCGGTATACGAAAGCTTAATGATCTCTTCTCCTACTGTCAGACGTTTACGCCTGAACGATCCTAAATCATGAATCAGGGTAATCGTTGAAGCTCTCCTGAAACGGGTCCATCGGCAAAGCAAACGAAAATATTTCTTGACCGGATACTGAAGTAACAGGATATCACCATGCCTAACTGATGTCATATATTTTAATATTCCGCATAAATTAAGCACAAAATCAATAATCTTGTTCCGGTAAAATGATCGTTTCAATCCAAGATTTACCGCACCCATAGATGTTAGAATATCTTCTACATCCACCCTTGCCTTTCCTCCACCGTGGCGGGTGCTTTTATAATTACGCGAAATATAGACCAGTCTGCTCATATCAACGATGAAGAATATTGTATTTCACTACTCGCCACTGATGTTCGAACCAGCGTGTAATGCGCCGACTCAGTTTACGGTCTCTCCATGATCCTACAACACGATGCTCTCCGATACAGTCGGCGGCTCGTGGATAACGCTTGCGTGGTTTGAGGCGATGTGTAGGAAAAACAGTCAGCACATCAAGATCAAGCCTGCGGTCGTCAGACCTATATCCATGCCCGATCGCAATCTCACGCATTCTCGCCGGTGATATAGTGAGATTATAGGACCCGTCGCTGTTCACAAAGCGTTCGTTACGATAATGCTCCAGCATCTCTTCACAAAAACGGTTTCCTTTCACGCCCATGAACATCGCTGCCTGGAGATCAAACTCGGTTTGTGCAAGATTACACTTCTCATGAAAAGTCACAAAATCGGCCCCACAACAGATTATATCATCAAACCGCGAAAACAGATATATATCACTGTCCATATACACTCCACCTTCGGCATAGACGGCATAAAACCGAACCACATCGGACGCAAATGCCCATTTTTTCTGTTCCAGAGCTTCGTCAACGTAGCGGATTCCGAGAGCTCTTGCATCGTCATAGTTCCACACACGTACTTTATAATCGGGTAATACGCGTTTCCATGAATCAAGACACGCCTTTACCTCCACGGGATAATCGCCACCGCCAAACCAGCAGAGATGGATCACCTTTGGAATTTTTTGTTCATTCATTTATGGTTAATCTATCTAATGTGTGTCTGCAAAGGTAATAAATGTAGACCGATTCCAGAAGCAGGTTCAAATTTTTGTATATAAAATAGTCATTTCTATCCGGTAGTTGTTATATTTGTAGAACAGAAATAAAAATATATCATCTACTATGTATATAGCTGCAGAAAAAAGGAAAAGCAATATCGCCGAATATCTGATCTACATGTGGCAGATCGAAGATATGATAAGAGCCAACGATCTCGACATCGAAAAAATAAAGAAAAATGTAATTTCCCGTTATAACCTCAATCCTGATCAGGAAAAAGAAATGACCGATTGGTACGAATCATTGATCGAAATGATGAGAGCCGAAGGAGTTACAGAAAAAGGACATCTACAAATCAACCGTAACGTGATTCTGCAACTTGTGGAACTCCATCAGGCTCTGCTCAAAGATCCGCGTTTTCCGGAATATACCGCGACTTTCTACAAGACTCTTCCTTATATAGTTGAACTCCGCTCACGTGCAGGTGAAGCTGCAGTAGGTGAAGTGGAGACCTGTTTCACAGCCCTATACGGTATGCTTATGATGAGACTGCAGTCACGAGAAGTCTCTCCCGAAACGAATAATGCCATAAAACAAATATCTGAGCTTATCGCACTGCTTGCCAAGCATTTCCACGTTGACAGAGAGAAAATAGAGAAAGGCCCCGAGGAATAATTACCGGTTAACATTCCTATTTGGTGAATTTAAGTTAACTTTGCATCTGATTTAATTTCTATAAGGTACAAGATTATATGAAATTCGCTGAATTAAGAAACCGCATCAAGCCGTGGATGCTCCCGATAGCTATGCTCGGAGGTATTTTGTTTCACGAAAGCATATCATACCTTCAACCGGCTGCTCCATATCTGATTTTCATTATGCTTCTGATCACGTTCTGCAAAGTTCGTCCATCGGAATTCCGCATAACATCACTCTCCTGGATGCTCCTTTCTATTCAAGTGATAGGTTCACTTGCCGTATATTTCGCCATTCTTCCGTTTGATAGAGATGTAGCCGTAGGAGCGTTTATATGTGTATTCTGCCCCACCGCCACCGCTGCCCCCGTAATAACCGGGATGCTCGGCGGAAGCGTGCCACGTCTGGCAACATTCTCAATCGTCAGCAATATATCGGTCGCAATTCTGGCACCGTTTCTTTTCACAGCACTCGGGGGTAATTCCGGAATGGGTTTTATTGAAACCACGGCACGCATATCTCTGAAAGTGGCACCGCTTATAATAGCACCTTTGTTTCTGGCCATACTGATGCTTAAAACTGTTCCACGGATTCATGCCGAAATAGCACGCCGCCAGGCGTTGTCATTCTACATCTGGGCAATATCCCTTTTTATTGTTGTAGGTAATTCAGTTAGCTACATTATTCGCCATCATGAAGATGTTCCGCGTATGATTGCGCTCGCTGCGGTCTCACTGATCGTATGTTGCGCACAATTCATTTTCGGCCGAATAGCCGGTCGACGTTGCGGCGACAAAATTGCAGGAGCGCAGGGACTCGGGCAAAAAAACACGGTGCTTGCCATCTGGATGGCTTTGACATTCTTTCATCCGATAACATCCATTGCTCCGGCCGCTTACATAGCCTGGCAGAATACAATCAATTCCATACAGCTCTACATAAAGGCTAAACGAGGAATGATTTAGCAATAAACGTTTTTATTAACTTTTTATAGATTAAAAACGTTATACTCTAAAACATAACTTAGGATAAAAAACACTAAATTACAATAATATCATGGACAGCATGTATGAAATACTAATGAGTCTTCCACTTCTCAATGGAGTTAGCCGAAACAGGATTCTTGAGATCGTTGGAAAAACCAAATTTCATTTCCTAAAATACCTTGACGGTGAAAAAGTTATCTCTACAGGCGATCCATGTACCCACATTAAATTCGTTCTTTCAGGAGCCGTAAGATCCACCATATCCAATAGCAATGGACGTTTCAAGGTGAGCCAGACGATTTCAGCACCGTCGGTTATCGCGCCTGAATTTCTCTTCGGTAAATCACCATTCTATCCTTCAACCGCAACTGCAATCGGTCCGACCGGAATATTACAGATAGCCAAGCAGGACTATCTTAACATGCTGACTACCGACAAGGTGTTCATGTTCAACTTTCTGAACCTGCTGTCGTCGAGTACACAGCGTTCAATAGAAGGACTGCTCGCCGTGACCAACGGTTCACTTGAAGAACGTATTGCATACTGGATCATAGCCCTGACACAACGCGATGGAACTGATATCACGATGTTATGCCGTCAGCGCGATCTTTATTCGACTTTCGGAGTTCAACGTTCATCACTTATCGCAGCTCTTGAATCACTTAAAGAACGAGGCATAATCGAATACAACACCAGTGAAATCATAGTAAAATCCCGAGCCGAACTGTCGAAACTGCTTACCACTCCCGATGATGAGTGAAAAGTTAAGTTTTACAATCAAAAATCGCTGAATGATTTTGTCGGTCAATAAAAAATGTTTACCTTTGCACTCGGTTTCGTAACCGCTGACGGGACATAGAGGAACCCGTGAATGTTGCGAGTAATGTTAACATTTAAAACTATTTAGTAAAATGGATTTAATTAAAGTTGCCGAAGAAGCATTTGCAACCGGCAAACAGCATCCCGAGTTCAATCCCGGCGACACTATCACCGTTGCTTACCGCATCAAAGAAGGTAACAAGGAACGTATCCAGCAGTATCGTGGAGTTGTTATCCGCATCTCAGGCGAAGGCAACAAAAAACGTTTCACTGTTCGCAAAATGAGCGACAATATCGGTGTTGAACGTATCTTCCCCATCGAATCACCGTTCATCGACTCTATCACCGTTAACAAATACGGTAAAGTTCGTCGCGCGAAACTCTATTACCTCCGCAACCTCACCGGCAAGAAAGCACGTATCAAAGAACGTCGCGTCATCAACAAGTAATCCACTTGCCACTAAAAGAATTACCTGCCCTAACGTATCATCCTACGTTTCGGCAGGTTTTTTATTTACCGCGCAATCGTAACACAACATGAAAGAGACTGTAGTCATCAGTTCGACTATCCATCGTTCATCAACGGTTATAATCACAACAATAACCACTTATATCGCTCTGATTATAGCAGCAATAATATTACCTCCTCATATCTGGATTGCATCACTGTCGGCAGTTGGCACAGTGATATGTCTTTACTATGCTCCGTGGCGCATCGACATCTCTGATAAAGAATTAATTATCCGACGCACATTCACTCCTAAAAGGATACAAATCGAATCAATAACCACTATCAATCTATGTAAGACAGAATCGCCTGAAATCAGAATCGCAGGTGATGGCGGTCTGTTCGGATATATGGGATGGTACCGTAATCAGAAACTCGGAATCTATTTCAGATATATGGGTTCTACAAAGAACACTTTCTACATCGAACTTTCCAATCGGCGCCGTTACATGATAAGCTGTGACAATCCCGAAGAGATAATTGCTGCTGTCAGGAAGTGTCAAGGAGTTTCAAAACATATTTTAAAACATACTTAATTATTTGTCGGTCAAACAAACATTTTTTATTTTTGCCGAAAGATCAATTATCATTGATAATAATTAAATTGAATATAATAGATTTTCATTACTTATATCATGGATGAAATGAAAAAGACCTGCCTCCATAAAAATCACGTTGAACTTGGAGCGCTGATGAGTCCATTCGGTGGATTCGATATGCCAATTCAGTATAAAGGCATTGTTGAGGAACATAATGCCGTTAGAAACGCATGCGGTGTATTCGATGTTTCTCACATGGGCGAAGTATCTATCACCGGTCCCGATGCTGAGCGATATGTAAATTATATTTTCTCCAACGATGTTACCGGCGCACCGATAGGACAATGTTTCTACGGAATGATGCTCAACCCCAACGGTGGAGTTGTAGATGATCTTCTCGTTTATAAGCGTGGTAACGACAGTTTCTTCCTTGTTATCAACGCGTCAAACATTGACAAAGACGTAGACTGGATCCGCAGTAACCGTGAAGGGTTCAACGTTGAAATCGACCATCTGAGCGATTCTCTCGGTGAACTTGCCGTTCAGGGGCCTGATGCGGAAAAAGTAGTGGAAGAAGTTCTCGGAATTAAATGCTCCGATCTCACTTTCTATACATTCAAAGAGCTTGATTACGAAGGCAAACATGTTATAATCAGCCGCACAGGCTATACCGGTGAAGATGGTTTTGAGATCTATACCGACCATGAACTCACCGTAAAATTCTGGGAAATGCTACTTGCATCCGGTCGCGTAGAACCTTGTGGACTCGGTTGCCGCGATACACTACGTTTTGAAGTAGGCCTCCCGCTCTATGGTGATGAACTCGCCGATGATATCACCCCGGTGGAAGCGGGTCTGACAATGTTTGCCAAACTCGACAAACCTTCATTTATAGGTAAAGAAGCTATCGTGGCTCAGAAAGCAGAAGGAGCAAAACGTAAAATAGTAGGACTCGAACTTTTGGACCGTGCAATTCCTCGTCATGGTTATGAGGTCCTCAATGAAAATGATGAAGTGATCGGTTCTGTAACTACCGGCTATCATGCTATCTCAGTTGATAAAAGCGTTGCTATGGCCCTTATAGATGCGAAATACGCAGCTACCGATACACCGCTCAAGGTTCGCATCCGTCGTAAGACATTCCCTGCGATTGTTACCAAAAAGAAATTCTACAAAAAAAGCTATAAAAAATAATAATCCTATTAATTCACATAAAATCATGAATATCTACTATTCCCCCTCACACGAATATATCAAAGTTGACGGTAACATCGGTTATATCGGCATTACCGACTATGCTCAGAAAGCACTCGGTAACGTAGTTTACGTTGATATGCCTGAAGTTGGCGACGACGTGGAAGCAGGTGAAGATTTCGGAGCAATCGAAAGTGTTAAAGCAGCAAGCGATCTTATCGCTCCGGCATCAGGTGCAGTTGTTGAAATCAATGAACACCTTATCGACAATCCACGCCTTGTGAACGAGGATGCAATGAACAACTGGATCATCAAAATCGAACTCACCGATCCTTCCGAACTCGAAAAACTTCTCGACGAAGAAGCATACAAAGCACTTTGCGAATCGGAACACTAATCTGATAAATATGTCACACCGTTATTTCCCGCATACCTCGGGCGACATCAAGGCCATGCTTAACCGCTGTGGCCTTGATTCGCTTGAAGGGTTATACAGCGATGTTCCCGAGGAACTCCTGTTCAAGCGCGACTATGATCTCCCATCGGAAATGAGCGAGAAAGAAGTCCGCGATTTTTTCAATGCACTCGGACGCAAGAATATGGAACTTACCTGCTTTGCAGGCAACGGGTTCTATGACCACTATGCTCCGGCCGCTATCGGATCGCTCATTGCGCGTTCAGAATTCATTACAGCCTATACCCCCTATCAGCCTGAGATCTCACAAGGGACACTCCAATACATCTTTGAATATCAATCGATGATGTGCCGCCTGACGGGTATGGATGTATCCAATGCTTCAATGTACGACGGAACCACAGCTACCGCTGAGGCCATGATGGTGGCTGTTGCACATGCACGTAAACGTAACCGTGTACTCATCAGCTCAACTGTAAACCGCGATGTTGTGAACGTTGTTAAAACCTATGCCGACTACCACGGAGTTACCATTAACATGATTGAGGAAAACGATGGCGTAACATCGAAGGCCGATCTTGAAACAAAACTCTCAGCAGGCGATGTCGCAGGAGTAATCGTCGCAACCCGAAACCGCTATGGTATCATAGAAGATTTTACCGGATTCGCCGAACTCTGCAAAGCATCGAAAGCTCTCCTTATAATGAACAGTGTGGCCATAGATCTCGCAACTATCAAAACTCCAGGAGAATGGGGCGCCGACATAGCTGTAGGTGACGCACAATCACTCGGAATTCCCTTGAGCTTTGGAGGTCCATATCTGGGATACTTCTGCGCTAATAAAGCATTGATGCGTAAGATTCCGGGACGTATCGTCGGTGCCACTAAAGATAAAGACGGTCAGCGCGTGTTTGTTCTCACACTACAGGCACGTGAACAGCATATCCGCCGTGAAAAGGCCACAAGTAACATCTGCTCTAATCAGGGACTTATGGCACTTTATGTGACCATCTATATGTCGCTTCTCGGTACGAAAGGACTGCGTGAAGTCAACCAGCAGGGTGCCGACGGCGCTCACTATCTTGCAACTAAGATAGAGGCAACAGGTAAAGCCCGACTCACATTCCCCAACCATCCTTATCTGAATGAATTCTGTCTCACTACTACTGTTCCGGCAGCCGACATAGTTGCAAAAGCACTTGAAAAAGGTATTCTCGCCGGTGTAGCAATCGACACCGACAAACTGCTCGTTGCAGTAACTGAAATACAGACAGTCAAAGAAATGGATGCACTTGTCGACATAATCAAGTCAATGTAGTTCACTAACCTAATTTATCCGAAATCAATTATGAATCGTGATTTTTACAGCAAGCTTGTTTTCGAGCTTTCTCAACCGGGCAGAATGGGCTATAGACTTCCCGATAACAAGCTCCCCGAGGTAGAACTCCCCGAACAACTTAAGAGAACATCAGCTCTCGAACTTCCGGAAGTAGACGAGCCTACGGTTGTGCGTCATTATAACAATATGTCGACCAACAATTTCGGTGTCGACACCGGATTTTATCCTCTTGGATCATGTACAATGAAGTACAATCCAAAAATTAACGAAGAAGCCGCAGCACATCCGGCTTTCCGATCTCTTCATCCTGACACTCCTGCCGAAGCTGCGCAAGGAGCGCTGGAGATTTACTACACTCTCCAAAAAGCATTGTCGGAAATTGGAGGAATGGCCGAGTTTACGTTGAATCCTTACGCAGGCGCACATGGAGAATTGACAGGACTTCTCGTTATCCGCGCGTACCATCGTAGTAAAGGCGATGATAAACGCGTCAAAGTCATCGTTCCCGATTCAGCTCACGGAACTAACCCTGCCAGCGCAGCTGTTGCAGGTCTTGAAATCGTAGAAGTTAAGAGTCGTCCCGACGGCACTGTCGATGTAGAAGATCTCAAACCGCTTCTTGATGATACTGTGGCTGCGGTAATGATGACCAATCCGAATACGCTCGGTATATTTGAAAAGAACATCCCTGAAATTTCACGTCTTGTTCATGAAGCCGGCGCTCTATTATATTACGATGGTGCCAACCTTAATCCGATGCTCGGCGTTGCCCGTCCTGGTGATATGGGCTTCGATGTGATGCACATCAATCTTCACAAAACATTCTCAACTCCTCATGGAGGTGGTGGACCAGGTGCAGGTCCGGTAGGTGTACGCAAAGGTCTCGAACAATTTCTGCCGAACCCACGCGTAATTAAAAAAGAGGATGGGACATACGCTCTCGTAACCGATGACAAATCACTCGGGCAGATAAGTGCAATGCTCGGCAACTTCGCAGTAGAGATGCGTGCGTTCGCCTACATCCTGTCACTCGGTCGTGAAGGCCTTAAAGACGCCGGCAAACTTGCCACTCTCAACGCCAACTACGTTAAAGAGTCGCTAAAAGATCTCTATTGCCTGCCTATTGAAGGAGTGTGCAAACATGAATTCGTATTCGATGGCCTTGCCGACAAGTCGACCGGTGTTACAACACTCAACATAGCGAAACGTTTGCTCGACCACGGCTATCATGCCCCCACAATCTACTTCCCGCTTCTCTTCCATGAATCTCTCATGATCGAACCCACAGAAACCGAATCGCGCGAAACTCTCGACGAATTTATCGAAGTTATGCGTGACATAGCAAGAGAAGCAAAGGAGACCCCAGATGTGGTGAAAAACGCGCCTCATAACACACCGATCTCACATCCCGACGATACTGAAGCAGCATTACACCCCATAGTGAATTATACAGAACTTACCAAGTAATCATGGCAACGAATGCTGATATAATTATAATCGGAGCAGGACCCGGCGGCTATGAAACAGCCGCCGAGGCTGCTGCCGAAGGAGAGTCGGTTATATTGATTGAGCGTGATAAACTTGGTGGCACATGTCTTAACAGAGGTTGTATCCCTACCAAAGCACTCTGTCGTTCGGCACAAATTGCCAATGACATCAAGGAAGCGGACTTATTCGGTATCGATGTAAACGGAATCAATCCCAATTACCCGAAAGCTGCCGAACGGAAGAATGAAGTTGTAGATCGTCTGCGTCAAGGAGTGGAGATGGCCGTATCAAAATGTACTGTTGTCAAAGGAGAAGCACGTTTCACCGACAGCCATACTGTTGCTGTTGGCGATGAATCATTCACAGCGCCTAAAATCATAATAGCAACCGGATCGGCTCCGGCACGGCTTCCGATTCCTGGAGCAGAACTTGCCATTGACAGCGACAGTCTGCTTAACATTACAGATCTGCCATCAAATGTCACAATCATCGGCGGAGGTGTAATCGGCATGGAATTTGCCTCGATTCTGAACGCGTTCGGAGTAGCTGTAACGGTAATTGAATATTGTAAAGAAATTCTTCCCCCGTTCGACAAAGATGTGTCAAAACGACTGAAAAGCGCACTTTCAAAACGTGGAGTGAATATTATTACTTCAGCCGCAGTAACCGCTATTGAACCCGGTTATAAAGTAATATATGAATCAAAAGGGAAACAGAACGAGATCGAAACTGACCTTGTTGTAATGGCAGTCGGTCGTCGTCCGGTAATTCCCACTGGAGCAGAAGAAGTCGGGATTAAAACAGGACGCCGTGGAATTGAAACCGATGATCGTTTTATGACTTCAGTTGATGGAATATATGCGATAGGAGACGTAAACGGCCGATGTATGCTGGCACACGCAGCCTCAGCTCAAGGACGTCGTGTAATCGGTAAAGCTATTGATCTTGACGTTATCCCATCGGCAGTTTTCACAACGCCTGAATGTGCGATGGTTGGTTTTACCGAGGAACAATGTAAAGAGCGTGAACTCCCATATAAAACTGCCAAAGCACTTTTCCGTGGAAACGGTAAAGCTGTAGCTATGGCTGAAGATGATGGTATTGTGAAACTCATTATCAATACCGAATCGCGTAATATTCTCGGGTGTCATATCTGCGGTCCACATGCCGCGGACCTGATTCAAGAGATTGCCCTTGCAATGGCTCGCGCACTACCTGTCGATGCAATCTCGGATACTATACACGGTCACCCGACACTCGGAGAAGCAGTTCAACAGGCAGCCCGCATGCTAAGCTAACAAGCAATAAACTTATAACTTAAAAGCGTCCCGAAAGTCATGAGTCTGACTTATGGGACGCTTTTTATACTATGAAAGGAGAGTTTCAATTCGATTCAACGCTTCGATCAGAAGATCACGGTTACATGCGATATTTATTCGCAGATAGCCGTCGCTACCATACATTGTTCCGGAATTAAGCCATACACCTGCACTATCAAGCAATTTTTCTTCAAGAATGTCGGCACTCACATGAAATTGAGAAATGTCAATCCAGGGCAAATATGTAGCTTCAAGTAAACTCACAGGACATTGCGGTAAACACCTATGCACAAACTCGATGAGATAATCATAGTTTGACCAGATCTGCTCTCTAACCTCAGTAAGCCATCTCTCTCCATCCATAGTATAGGCTGCTTTTAAAGCTTCTACACCGAAGGGATTGACGTCGCATACTTCATTGATATTTATAGCCCGGTCAATCTGGTCACGAATTTCGCCTGATGGACAAATAATATTAGCTATCTGAAGACCGGCCGTGTTAAATGATTTCGATGGTGACAG
>CAZHHF010000049.1:0-11382 GCA_964531905.1 uncultured Bacteroides sp. | reverse complement strand
CTGATCCCTGTAAAAATCAACGGTATGGCCGATATGGGACTTGATACAGAACTTCAGATCCGTCGTATTCCTCTGATCGTTTCGACCAACAACACGGCCGAAATGTCATCGCTCGGCGATGCTATCGGAGGTGATCAGAAAGATCTCTCTATACGCGTATTCTGGGATACTCCCACTGAAGAACGTGGCGCAATCAACCCCGAGAACAATCTGCCTTATGTTATTCCTGTAAACTTCTAAATTGACTTTTCAGAATGAAATCATATAGCAAACAGCTTCTACTGCTTCCGGCAGCCGCCATCATGACTTTGGCCGCCTTTACCGGATGTAGCGAAGAGGCAACTTTGAGCGGCGCTAAGGCCATATATATCGAGCTGACGCCCTCCCCGAATGTTTCAATGCATATTGGCGACACTACCCGTGTAACGGCGCGTGTTACCAACGTGAACGGTGATGAAATCATCACCCCAGTGTCGTGGAGCGTCGACGATGCTTCAGTCGTGGAAGTGATTGAAGACAGTATACCCGGTTCTACACTCATTACCTGCACCGACGGCGCTCAGGGCAAGAGTGTGAAATTACGTGCTACCCTTGAGAATGATGCCTACGCCGTGACTACAGTTTCAATCGTAAAGGCAGCTCCAGCAGGAGTCAATGCCGTTGACGCTGCCGGCGATGTCATTACCGAGAAACGCACATGGGATATCCAGCACGATTCAATCATCTTTGCTGTTGAGCCGCGTCTGTTGCTGCTCGACTACGATCCGGTATGCGATTTCGATGGCCTGGAACCTTATGGCGTAAACGGAGGTGTCGTGATCGACAGAAAACATGGTTTGGTGGAGATGCACTTCTCTGTAGGCAAAATCGCGTCCTCTCACAATGCTTCAGTATCAGTCGGATCTGGTTCTACTGCCATTACCGGAGTATGTAAAGTCAACGTTATTCCACAGGTCGAAGGCGCCACATTCTATGGTCCCAAGTATGCCGACATGCCTAATATCGGCAGTCGTCCACCGCAAGGCACTCTCTCCATGTGGTACTCTTACCTCTATGAAAACAACCTTGACATCAACTCTACCGATACTGTCCGCGTTGCATTCAACATCTCGAGCGGTCTTAAAGATGATATCGAACAGGCCTACACATGCTACCGATGGGAAGCTGTCGAAGGCAACTCCGTGATGAAGATCCTCGACACGCAGGTATTCGTTGAACGCAATGGTTTTGATGCCGTGCTTGCAGTGCGTTCAGGTCTTGAAACCGGTACCACAGTATTCCACTGCATCACGCCCGATACAGTTCTCGTTGCCACATTCCATGTTCACAACAACGCTGTTGAATACCCGGTTGAAAACATCACCTGCTCCCACACCAGCGTAGAGACCGAAGCCGGTGCATTAAACGCAGTAGTCATCAAGATGGGTACCAACCCTATGTCATCATTCGGTATTCACAAGCCTAAACCAGTTATCGATGATCCTTCTATCATTTCTGTCAGCGATTACAATGGCGACGAACTCACTATTACCGGTCTTAAGCCGGGATCGACAAATATCAGGTTCACTTCCAATCAGGCACCGGAATTTGTTCTACCTGTAACTATCACCGAAGGTTATCGTACGATCACATTCTCCCGCACTGACACCCAGATAATCTTTGCCGGTCAGGAAACGATATGGAATACTACTGTTGAGACACTCTCCGGTA
This sequence comes from uncultured Bacteroides sp., assembly GCA_964531905.1. Classification (GTDB taxonomy): domain Bacteria; phylum Bacteroidota; class Bacteroidia; order Bacteroidales; family Muribaculaceae; genus CAJUPY01. Next base: position 9,672 of record CAZHHF010000049.1, on the reverse strand, counting down.
ATCCTAACCAACGCCAGGTAATATTCGATACCGAAAATGCATCTATCGCTACAGTTACAAGTGTCGATGGATCAATCAACCAGGCGACTGTCAAGGGCGTATCGGCAGGTAAGGTCAAGATTAAAGCTACTATTAGCGACAAATCAGTAGAACGTCAGGTAACTGTGGTTGCACCCGATGCAAGCGCAACATTCACCAATCCTGCCGATCTGCAGCTCAGCAAGAGCGGCAAGAACCTGCGTCTGCGTCTCCCAAGCGGAGGTCTGATCACACTCACCGGTGCTTATAACTCAGCTGTCGGATACGATGGACAATACAACATAGCCGACTACAGTGGAGAATACTCGCTCTCGAGTGCTAAAGCTAAAGTTGTTTCAGGTGAACTCACCGTAGCCCCCGGCTCATCATCATCGAAAAAGATCGTCATCTTTAACTTCGTTGTCGAGCTTGCCGATGGAGTAACCCTCACTTACTCGGCAAATGCACTCGAAATTGATGCTAAATAATAATGAAACTGTTCAGTTCATCTCTGAATATATAAAATGTTTATCCGCATGGAGGTGAACATAATCACCTCCACCGGATAAAATCATATCACAAAATGCTCAACACCATTAATAAATAAGTTATACATTTTAAACACCAATCATGAACAAAAAATCCTTAATTCTATCGGGATGCGCTCTGGTCGCTCTGACTTCGGCGGCGCAATCTCTTAAGGAGGGCTATATCCAGTGGCCGGAAGGTAGTCAGTTACATAACTACATCTCAAACTGGAGTAAGTCTAATCCTACCGTTTCAACTGTCAACGGACAGGCATGGGATGATGAAAATTTCTTCATCTCTCGTGTAAAGATCAAACCCTACATCACCAACCCTAACACTCAGGTGTTCGAAAACATCAACGAAAGCAACGACAAGAAACTCCTTTTCTGGGTTCCTGTTGGTAACACCAGCGGTAGCGATGTAAACCACGTATTTACCGGATCACTTCCTAATGCGATCTTTGACTCTGAAGTATTCTCCATGTGGTCATACGTTACCTTCTACGGTGACTGGATCTCACCTTACGGCTGGATCCCCGGTGGCTTCGCCGATGCGGCTCACAAGCATGGTACTGCCGTTGGCGGACAGGCATCTATTCCAAATGCGGGTCTATCAGGGAACTGGGATACCTGTATCAGAGCTATGGGAAATTCCTTCAATAATGAAGATGGAGCTAAGAAAGTCGGTGACTTCCTGAACTATCATGGTGTTGACGGTCTCGGATACAACTCTGAATTCAGTACCAACAGCTCTGTTATCACCAATCTTAATGGTTTCCACGGAAAGTTGTACAAATATATGCACAACACTCTCGGAAACGACAAATTCGAGAACATCTGGTACACCGGTACCGTAAGCAATGGTAATATTAACTTCCAAAGCGCCCTCCACTCAGGTAACGTTGATATTTTCGGTAACTCATCGGAACCCCGCACATCGCTGTTCGTAAACTACGAGTGGCTATGGTATATCAATACCACTAATACCACCCTTCCCGGCACCGGTCGTGATGGCCGTGACCTCTACATGGGTATGAACATGCAGGGTGGAACTAAAGATGCAGGTGAATGGCCCATGCACCAGCAGACCAACTACTCTATCGGTCTTTGGGGCGCCCACGACTTCAACTACATCTGGTCGGCCCGTGCAGGTCAAGGTAGCCGCGATGAACAGAAGCAGGCTTACTATCAGCAGCGTCTTGAAGAGTGGTTTACCAACGGTAACCGCAACCCGGCTAACCGCATCGACGTTTATCCTATCAAAACTCTTGCTCCTTCAGCAACTTGGTTCGGAATGTCTCAGTTCCTGAGCGCCCGTTCTACTCTTGGTTGGAACATCGCCGACGAACCTTTCGTTTCTTTCTTCAACCTCGGTAACGGTAAGTTCCTCAACTGGAAAGGTCAGCGCCAGAACAACAACCCCTGGTACAACATCGGTGTTCAGGACTATATGCCAACATGGCGTTTCTGGTGGGCTACATCACTGCTCGGTAACACCCCCGACCAGGTAGCTTCTAACGGACTTAAAGCTGAATTCACTTGGGACGATGCATACGTTGGCGGTTCATGTCTTTACATCCACGGTTCTTCAAGCGATGAATATCTCCATCTCTTCAAAACTCAGTTTGAACTCAATGAAGGAGATGTTATCACTGTTCGCTATAAACTGATGAATGGTTCTACCGACTTGAATCTCATCATGACCGGTCTCGGCGACGAATTCAATCCTATTTCTGAAGATGACCTCAATATCATCACCGGCGAAGATATGCCCGACGACGGCGAATGGACAGTTAAGAAATTCGTTGTTGGCGATGTTGACGGTCTCGACGGCACTACCGTAGCACTCCTCGGTTTGCACTTTGAAAACGCTAAGAAACTCGAACTTTATCTCGGCGAACTATCTATCAAGAGCGGCAACCCGACTGTTACTCCCGAAGCTCCTGTAATTGAAAATGCCGTAGTGCTTGGTTACTCAATGACCGGTATCGACGGTAAGGTTATCTTCAGCATGCCTAACGATAAAGCGAGCGGAGAACCCGTTTACAACAGCGACGTTAACACTTCACTCTTCAAGCTCTACGCACAGTACAAAAACGGTAAGGAACAGTTCATGGGCCTCACTACATCATGGGCCGGTATGCTCTTCGCTGTTCCTGTTGATGTTGAAAACGCCCAGGGCATCCGCTTCGGTGTAAGCGCCGTTTCTGCCGATACTGATACTGAATCGGCTATCGCATGGTCCGATTGGATGAACCTTCCCGAATATGAAACTACCAATACCATCGAAATCAACAAGCAGGTGATCAAACCCGGTGAATCATTCATCGTAAAATACTCCGATCCGAAGCATGCTCCCTCAACATGGACTATCTACAATTCTGCTAACCAGAAGGTAGCTTCTTCCAACGGCAGCGTAGTTGAATATAATTGCAGCGGTATTGATGCTATCGGCGGTTACGACCTCGTTGTAAACGAAGGCAAACCCGATGAAGTTCGCTATGCTTACTACATCCAGGTTACTGCCAAATCAACCGGTGCGCTTCCCGAAATCCAGTCACTCACCATCAATGGCAGAGATGCTGAAGCAAGCAATGCCGAAGTAAACTTTAACATTAACGATTCATTCACCCTCGGTTACACCGGTCGTGAAGCTGACGGTGGTGCATCACGCGGTATTAAGATTGACAACAAGTTTGTCGGTGGTCCGATGGATGATCTCGGCCTAGTTGGTGGTGTTAAGAACTTCTCTATTGCAGGATGGGTTAAATATGATCTCCCCTCAGGTGACTCTCGTATGTTTGCAGTTGAAGACCGTACCGGTGGTTGGCCTTCAAACAACTGGGGATGGTGCTGGCTTGACATCGCCGGTACATCCGATGCAACCCCCGGCCAGGTCCGTAACCTTACTTTCCGTACAAGCTTCACTAACGGATCTAAAGAGCTCAAATATTACTTTGATAATTCCGTAGTTCCCCCTGGCGCATGGACACACATCGCTTATTCCTTTGAATGGGACCAGAGCAATCAGTTCCGTGCTAAACTCTATATTAATGGTAAATTACAGACTCCTACAGATGTTAAGTGGAGTACTGGTCAGAATGGTGATCCGGAGCAATTCTGGGCAGCTACCAACAAGTCAGTATTAAGTAGTGGTATGTGGTTCTATATGGCCGGTGGTGCCGGTTCATCTCCCCTCTACAACGATGGCGTCATTGACGATGTTGTTGTTTGGGAAGGTGCTATGACAGAAGATGAAGTCCGTCAGGTTATGAATGGTCTCGACGCTCAGAATCTCCCCGCAAACGTAATTGCTTACTGGGATCTTGAATCAGATGCAGGCTCCGACAACGCTTTCGCTGCTGTTGGTTCTAAGGCTGGTGCTAAATTCAGCAACTTTGCCCTTGCAAGCGGTACAGGTGAAGGCCAGGCAACTCAGACTCCCGTATCTCCCATATATGAAGCCGGTTCACCCTTCATCGGTGGTACAAGCTATACAGTTACAACCATCCCCACTTGGTCAACCCGTAAAATTGCAACAATAAGCCAGGCTTATGGTAACGATACCTACGGTTCTACCAAGATCTCTGTTCCCCGCGCCGGAGACTACACCGTTAAACTCTCTCTTAACAACTCTCACGGTAGCGACGAACGTGAATATCCCGTATTCACCATCACTGATCCCGCCGATGCTATCGGTGCAATCAGTGCTGAAAATGAAGGTGTAACTTATTACACTGTTAACGGCACTCTCTTCATTGCATTCGAGAACGAAGGAGACTACACCGTCAGCGTTTACAATGCTGCCGGTCAGCTCGTAGGTCAGAAGGCTCAGAACATCATTTCAGGTCAGAACATGTCAATCTCGCTTGCCAGCGAAGGCATCTACGTTGTTAACATCGTTAAGGACGGCAAGGTTGTTCGCAATCTCAAGGTTCTTAACTGCAAATAATCCCTGCTGATCTCCTCTTAAGGGAGTCAGTATAAAAACAAACAGCACCCCGGAAATCCTAATTCCGGGGTGCCGTTTGTTTAACATACCTCCTCACCCCTCTCCTACTTCATAAACATAAAAAAAGGAGACCGAAGTCTCCTTGAAATACACTATTTTGTATTGCTAAAAATGTAACCACGCTCAAGGTCTGTCAGCAATTTGCTTACCGTAATCCGATGGCGTTGCTCCCATCACGAGCGAGAGTTCACCACCTTTCATAATGTCGCTATAATCAATATAGCTTTTGGTATACGGCTTGCCATTGAGGGTTGCTGATTGGATATAAATGTTTTCACGTGAATTATTCTTTGCCGAAACAGTAAACGTGCGGTTATCGGGCAGTTCTATTGTCGCTGAATTGTAGAGGGGCGACCCGATGATAAATCTTCCACCAGTCGGTTCCACCTGATATAAGCCCATTGAAGACAGCACATACCATGCCGACATCTGCCCCACGTCTTCATTGCCGCAAAGACCATCGGGCGCATCATTATATAAATCGGTGAGTATACGACGCAAAACGGGGGCTGCTTTATAGGGTTTGCCGATATAGTTATACAGATATACTACGTGATGACTCGGCTCGTTACCGTGGGCATATTGACCAATCAGACCGGTAATATCGGGCGACGCATCATCGCCAAGAACACCATTGACAATAAACAGAGAGTCGAGTTTAGCTTCGAAAGCTTCCTCCGACCCAAAGAGGTCGATTAGACCGTGTGGATCATGAGGTACAAGCCACACATATTGCCATGCATTACCTTCGCAGTAGTCGTCGGCACGGTGAGTTGTGGCAAATGGGTTGAATTCACCGGCCCTGAAATTGCCGTTTTTATCTTTTCCACGCATAAAGTTGACCGACTTGTCAAAATATTGACTATATGCTTTAGATCTTTTCTCGAAAAGTGAATCAGGATTACCGGCATATCTGCTGGCAACAGCGATCGCATTGTCGGCGATTGCATATTCAAGTCCTTTTGCAACGCTTTCTTCGCAATCTTTCTCATCAAAGGGGATGTATCCATAGCGTTTCAGTACTCCAAGAGAGCGTTCATCGAGCAGCGCGCTTGTTTTCATTGCCTCAAGTGCCGACGGAACGTCGTCCACGAAGCCCTTAGTAATCAAATCGCCAAGAACAATTACGCCTGGATTGCCAATCATACAATCAGTTTCGTTTCCGTGCAGATGCCAAACGGGTAACTTACCCTGAGACTTGTATATATCCATGAAGGTTGACGCAAAATCAGATTGCATCTCAGGAAAAAGAAGTGTATACATCGGATGAGCGGCACGGTAAGTGTCCCACAGCGAGAATACGCTGTAGCGTGTTTCATCGGCATTCGCATCGCTGAAGGTGACGGGAGCTGTCATAGTGTGGAATAGCGAAGTATATAACACCCGTTTATCTCGCTCATTATCGGTCTCAACTTTTACACGCGCGAGTTCACGATTCCATCTGTCGGTAGCAGCATCCTTTACAGCATCAAAATCAAAACCGGCGACCTCAGCAGCCAGATTCGCTTTGGCATTTTCAATACTGTTTACCGAAAGACCGACCTTAACAATAAGCGGTTCTGATGACGGTGAGAATGTACACACGGCAAGTGTATCGCTGATTGTTGCATGTTCTATGGGGCGTGAGAATTGTGCAGTGAAATATATTTTTTGATCCTTAGCCCAACCGGTCGAATAACGGTAACCGCATACTGCCGAGTCTCCTTCCTGAACGATTGACGTTTCGGTTGGTTTGTCCCAGCCAATGCCATAGTTGAGATTTATCTTGACATACGCTGTGTCGGTAGGTTCGAATGTATAACGGTGAATACCCGCGTGAGTTGTGGCCGATAGTTCCACATCTACACCTGCATCATCGAGTCTGACACTATAATACCCTGGGCGGGCAGTTTCATCTTTGTGGTCAAATGATACTTGCTCAAGATCACGGTTGACCGTAGGTAATATAAGTATGTCGCCGAGATCACCTATTCCGGTACCACTAAGATGGGTATGACTGAAACCGAGCAATAAGGAGTCGGAATAGTGGTATCCCGAACACCAGTCCCAGCCTTTAACCTTTTGTGAGGGTCCTAACTGAACGAGTCCAAACGGCATATTTGCACCTAAAAATACATGTCCGTGACCTCCGGTTCCTATAAAAGGATCTACATAGTCGACCAAAGAGTTATTGTCAGTATCGGTTGCAACCTGCTTCGTAGAGCAAGATGCCGATACCAGACTCATCATAACAGCTCCGATATAAATCTGTTTTTTCATAATGATTATTTATTGTCAATTTAAAATAGCTCCGGATTTATATTACCGGCATCAAGGGTAATGACCATTCGACTGACATTTATGATTAAATTGTATTGATCTATTTTTTATTAGTGAATGAATACGGCACATCGGCCTGAGTGACGCAACGCTGTTTGTCGGGTGTTGATGACTTTACAATCTCTATATCGTGACCCCCGAGTAGATCTTCACGGGTAAAGAATGTGCGGGTAATGTTTTCACCATTTACCGAAACTGATTTAATATACGTCTCATCGGGGGTGGACTGTATAACTGTTTTCTTACCATCGGGCATCGTCAGCGTAGCTTTACCGAACAGAGGTGTACCGATCACATATTCGCCCGAACCCGGTGTGACCGGATAAAACCCGAGGGCCGAGAACACATACCATGCAGATGTCTGACCGTTGTCTTCATCTCCGCAATAGCCATCAGGCGCAGGAGTGTACATCCGTTCCATAACCTCACGTAAGTGTTTCTGTGCTTTCCACGGTTCACCGGCATGGTTGTATAAATATATCATGTGCTGTATCGGTTGGTTACCGTGTGCATAGTTACCCATGTTCATCACGGTCATCTCCCTGATTTCATGGATAGGAAATCCATAATAACTGTCATCGTACAATGGAGCCTCGGTAAAGACAGAATCAAGCATTGCAACAAACACATCACGTCCGCCCATAAGGTCAATCAAACCCTGCACATCATGGAACACCGACCACGTATAGTGCCAGCTGTTGCCCTCAGTGAAAGCATCGCCCCACTTAAGCGGCGAGAAAGGAGTCTGGAATGTGCCGTCGGCATTACGGCCTCGCATCAGATTATGTTCCTTGTCAAAGACATTCCGGTAATTTAGTGCGCGGTTGGCATAGGTTGCCTGCTCTGCCTCAGGGCGTCCGAGCGCCTGAGCCAATCGGTAGATACACCAGTCGTCGTAGGCATATTCAAGTGTACGTGCCACATTCTCGTTAATATTTACATCATAAGGCACATATCCAAGAGTATTGTAGTAATCATATCCGAGACGTCCGCTTGACGACACCGTTGGATGAACGCCTTGCGTTCCATCAACGATTCCTCGCCACAAAGTCTCGATATCATCGACCTTCACTCCATTAAGATAAGCATCGGCTAAAACCGAAGCCGAATTATTGCCTACCATACATCCGCGATGACCGGGACTGGCCCATTCAGGGAAGAAGCCGCTCTCACGGTAATGATTGAGCATACCTTCCTGTATTTCTTTATTTACGTCGGGATAAAACAGGTTTAGCAAAGGGAACAATGCGCGGAAAGTATCCCACAAACCTGTGTCGGTATACAGATAACCGGGACGGACATCACCTGTATGGGGGCTATAATGTACCACATTACCATCGGCATCGATCTCATAAAATTTTCGTGGAAACAGAAGGCAACGGTACAGGCATGAATAGAACGTGCGGATATGGCTCTCTTTACCATCCTCTACCTCGATTTTTCCAAGCTCTTCATTCCATCGGTCACGACCATCATTTACAAGGGTATCAAAATTCTTGCCATCGAGTTCTTTTAGATTCAATAATGCCTGCTCAGGCGAAATAAACGACGACGCCACGCGCGCAATTATCTGATCGCCCTTACCTGTATTGAACACCGCAATACCACCGGCATGATCACATTCGGTAAATGAACCACGGCTTATCACACTATCGGTAACAGTAAGGAACTCATTGACCGGACGATCAAACTCAATTACAAAATAGTTGCGGAAATTATCCGGCACTCCCCCACTGTTGCGCGTTGTGTAGCCGGTGATGCGATTATTGGCTCGGTCAAAATTTATTGAGGAACCTTTATCAAAAGCATCGATAACAATATTAGCGCTGTCGGTTGAAGGGAATGTGAAACGGAACATCGCGGCACGTTCGGTAGGAGTAACTTCAGCGACAATATCATGATCGGCCAAATACACCCGGTAATAATGAGGCTGAGCGATTTCTCCTTTGTGAGAAAACCAACTGGCACGTTCATCTTCATTGAAAACCGGTGTACCTACCGTAGGCATTATCGAAAACTGGCCGTAATCATTGATCCAGGGACTTGGTTGGTGGGTCTGCTTTATACCACGAATTTTATGAGCGTCGTAAGTATAAGTCCATCCGTCACCCATTTTTCCAGTCTGAGGAGTCCAGAAATTCATTCCCCAGGGACGTGCGATCGCAGGGTAAGTATTACCTGCCGACAGTTCGTAACTCGACTGCGTACCCATCAGAGTATTTACCATCGCAGTATAATCAGTTGCCAATGCCGAAAAGGCAATTGCCGAAGCTATTGTTAGTAGTTGAAATCGTTTCATTTGATTTGATATGATAATGATTGTCTATGTGTTATTAAACACATATTTATTATAAATTACTTAGCCGGTTCCGCACCCATCTGCAGTTCTAATGTCGCACCCGACATTATGTTGTCATGAGTCAAATATGACTTATCGTATGGCATACCGTCAAGAGTCATGGACCGGATATAGATATTCTCCTTCGACAAATCTTTTGCAATCACTTTGAATTGTTTTCCGTTTGACAGATTCAAGGTCATTTCGGGGAATAATGGAGTACCGATCTCGTACACTCCGCTCACAGGATTGACTGGATAGAAGCCCATAGCACTCATTACAAACCATGCCGTCATCTGTCCGCAATCCTCATTACCACATAGTCCGGCAGGCGATGTATTATAAAGTTGATCGACCACTTGAGCTATATACTTCTGCGTGAGGTCGCGGCGATCTATAAGATTATGCAGATATATTACATGATGCCACGGCTCGTTACCGTAAGAATACTGAACGAT
>CAZHHF010000048.1:0-11516 GCA_964531905.1 uncultured Bacteroides sp. | reverse complement strand
TAGCTGATGATTCCGTTCGGCAAGTTGTGACACAATCAGATGCTGGGCAAAATTCGTATCTTGATACTCGTCGACGAGAATAAACCTGAAATATTCCTGATAATGGCTCAATATGTCGGGATTGTCACGCAGGAGAATATTCGTGTAATATAGCAGATCATCAAAGTCCATTACTCCGGCTACGAAGCAACGGTTGCAGTACCTCATGTAGATCTCGTGCATAAGCGGTCGACGCGATCTCCGGTCATACTCCATTAGATCTTTGTCGGCAGCATACTGCGTAGGTGACATCAGGGCATTTTTTGCCGTTGATATGGTGTTCTGAACTATTGATGCCTTATATATCTTATCATCAAGACCCATATCCTTGATGATGGATTTGATCAGGGTCTTGCTGTCGGCAGCATCATATATGGTGAAATTACTCTTGAAACCGATCCGTTCGGCATTTATGCGAAGAATACGCGAGAATATCGAGTGAAAAGTCCCCATCCATAATCGAGATGCGATTTTTTCTCCTACTAATTTCTCGATACGCTCCCTCATCTCACGGGCCGCTTTATTGGTAAACGTGAGTGCGAGGATGCGGTACGGTTCCATACCACCTTTTAGAAGATGTACGATTTTATAGGTAAGAACACGTGTTTTACCCGACCCGGCACCGGCTATGACCAATGACGGACCTCCTTCATATAAAACAGCCTGGCGCTGCTGCTCGTTTAGATCTACAATATAATCGGAACTATCTTCCATTAACGGAACTGATTGATCGTTTCGCAATATTCCATTCCGGCAACTGCCAGTTTCTTTTCTAACTCCCGACGGTCGATCGACATATCGTCGCATAGATCGTCGAGTGACTTGTAACGGTCGCGCAGCAGTGTGTTGATATAACTGTAGAGCATTATCGGATCCGCAGGTAAATTCTCCATAACAGTGATTTTCTTTTACTCAACGAAGATACGACATTTCACACGACTGAACAAATTTTGAAGTAACATTTCAGTCCTTTCAACATTGCCGACCGATTGCCGTTTGCGGAAATTTATCTAAATTTGCAGCCGTTTTATCAAAGTCTTCCTTTCTATGGAAAAGATGAAAAAATCTACGGGCGGTTCAGCAAAAATGGATATGCTGCATGGTGGACTCACCCGAAAAATTCTTGTATTTGCAATTCCATTGATTGCCAGCGGAATATTACAGCAATCGTTCAATTCAGTGGATGTAGCAGTTCTTGGACGCTTCGATAGTCATCAGGCACTCGCTGCGGTCGGTAGCAATGGAATGATAATCAGTTTGATAGTTAACCTTTTTATTGGCGTTTCCATCGGTGCCAATGTCGTTATAGCTCATTATATAGGTCGTCAGGACGAGCAGGGAATTAAAAATTCGGTCAACACAGTTGCATCGCTTGCAATCGTATGCGGTATTGCGTTGCTGCTCATCGGAGTAGCCTCCGCGCGTCCTATTCTTGAAATGATTTCCACGCCCGACGATGTGATAGATCTTGCCACATTGTATCTCAGGATATATTTTCTTGGGATGCCGTTTCTGATGATCTATAATTTCGGATCGGCGATTTTGCGTAGTTATGGCGATACTAAACGCCCCTTCTATTGTCTTGTTGCAGGAGGTATCGTAAATGTGATCTTAAATCTGGTACTGGTGATCTGTTTCAGGATGAGCGTGGCAGGAGTTGCCATTGCTACGGTTGTATCAAATGTTATAAGTGCAACGCTTCTCGTGATGATCCTTCTGAAAGAACCTGAGCCATTCCGTCTCACGTTCAAAGGAATGAAAATCTCACGCCCCGAAATGAGCAAAATGCTCCGTATCGGTATGCCGGCAGGATTACAGGGTATGGTCTTTTCATTTTCCAATGTATTCATTGTTTCAGCAATCAATAGTTTCGGATCAGATGCATCGGCCGGTTCGGCAGCCGCTATAAATTATGAATACTACTGCTACTTTGTAGTTTCAGCATTCTGTCAGGCTGCGGTTGCATTCACCAGCCAGAACTACGGCGCCGGGCTGATTCGTCGTTGCGATGGCGTTTTTAGCCGGTGTATGGCTCTTGGAATTATTAGCTGCGCTATTCTCAATATCCTTATTGTGTGGCAGAAAGGATTCTTTATTTCGTTTTTTACCACCGTTCCCGAGGTTGAGCATTATGCCTATATCCGTATAACAACTGTCCTTATGTGGCAGTCCATCGCTTCAAGCTATGAAGTAAGTGGAGCCACATTGCGAGGACTCGGTTATTCGATGACCCCTACAGTGCTTACAATCTTCGGTACCTGTTTGTTAAGGCTTGTGTGGATTTACGTGTTCTTTAACACTTCGCTTATTGGATCCTACGGCGATATGCTCACGATATATCCAATTACCTGGATTATTACCGGAATATCGGTCTGTGTCGCATATTATATTATACGTAAACGTGCCTATGCACCGTTCAGATTGTCGGAATAAAGCTTGAGCAGATCAGCAACGATAAACGTACTTCCTCCAACGAATATCATATCGCTTTTATCCGATGCTCCGATGGCGGCTTCAACAGCAGCCTCGACTGTCGGGTAGGTATTGCCTAAAAGTCCGTGACGTGCAGCTGATTCGGCCAGAACTTCTGGCTCGAGTGCGCGGGGAACCGATGCTCGCGTGAAATAGTATGTCGCGTCTTTCGGCATCATTTCTAATATGGCATCATAATCCTTGTCGTTTACAAAGCCAATCACCATATGTAATTTGTTTTCGTTTGATGAAAGTCGTTTCGATAGATATTCCCATCCCCCTACATTATGGCCTGTATCGCAAATTAAAAGAGGTGAATCGCTTAGTTTCATCCATCTGCCGAGAAGATGAGTGGTCTCAACTACATTACGGAAACCATTAATGACGGCTTTGTCATCGATCTCTATGCCGATTCTCCTGAGTTCGTCCACTGCAGTCATTACGGTTGATGCGTTTTTTGGCTGACAGTCACCCGAAAGTGCTGCGATTATCTGACCGAATGGTGTGTCGGGATAATGCATGAACCCTTCTTTGTCGGTGTGATATTGTGATATTACCGGTGCGAACCGTATGCTTGTTCCGGTCTCAGTGGCTTTGTCGATAAACACTTGTCGTATCTCTCCTTCAGCTTCACCGATAACAACCGGTACTTCTTTCTTTATGATTCCGGCTTTCTCCGATGCAATGGATGTCAGAGAGTTGCCGAGTTGTGCGGTATGATCTTTTGAAATATTGGTGATCACCGATAGAACCGGTGTGATGATATTCGTGCTGTCAAGTCTGCCGCCGAGACCAACCTCTATAATTGCGAAATCTACATTCTCCGATGCGAAATAATCGAATGCCATTATGGTGGCCAGTTCGAAAAATGACAGATGCCCTATATCAAGCTTACGGTATTCGTTGACAAATTCTACGACGCGTGATTTTGGAATCATCTTGCCGTTAACCCTTATCCGTTCACGGAAATCAAGAAGATGTGGTGAAGTGTAAAGCCCCACTTTGTACCCCTGATCCTGTAGGATGGCTGCGAGTGTGTGTGAAGTAGACCCTTTTCCATTGGTTCCGCCAACATGTATGCTGCGGAAACGCTTGTGTGGATTGCCGAAAGCATCATCAAGGCGTCTTGTTGAATCCAGTCCGGGTTTATAGGCTGCCGCTCCTATCTGTTGAAATTGTGGAGTCTGATTATAGAGAAAGTCTACGGTTTCTTCAAATGAAGTCATTTTTGTTTTAACTTTTAGAAAAGGAACAATCCGGCGATTCCGGCAAATACAATTACTGCGATTGGATGTATCTTGGTAAAGAATACAATGGAAAATGATACGGCGCAGATTCCGATACTGATGGCGATATCACGCGTCGTCGAACCGAAATTAGCCTCATTCATCAGCAGAAGTGCAGCCGATGCGATAAGACCGACAACAACGGGGCGAAGTCCGCTGAACACACCTTTCACGTAAGCGCTCTCTTTATGACGTCGGATGAAATGGCTGGTATAGGCTACTAAAAGAAATGATGGCAGAACAACTACGAGCGTGCATACGATTGAGCCAAGCAATCCCCAGATGATCCCATTGAAACCGGCAAGTGACGGCGCCACGAAACCTATATATGTGGCCGAATTAATCCCGATCGGCCCGGGTGTCATTTGCGAGATCGCCACGATATCTGTAAACATCTGCTCAGTGATCCATCCCGGTCCAACAATCTCTCGCTCGATAAGCGCAAGCATTGCATATCCGCCCCCGAAGCCGAATAGGCCTATTTTCAGATAGCTCCAGATCAGTTTCAGATATATCATTTTTCACTCCTTTCTTTTAAACGGTTATGACTGAACCATATATATCCTCCTATCCCTCCTAAAACAATATATAGAATGGGGTTGGAGAGAACCGGAATACGTGACCATATCAATAAGCCTACCGCTACAGGAATGGCAATAGTTTTCCATCCTATTTTGGCCGCTTTAGCCGATGTTATAACCGGAGCTATGATTAGTGCCACAACAGCAGGGCGGATTCCCTTAAAGATGGCACTTACAGTTGGATTATTCTTTATGATGTCGGGAGTTAGAAAAATGGCGATTATCAGGATTATCAGGAAAGAGGGTAGGATAGTACCGGCAGCAGCGGCTATGCTCCCTTTCATTCCCCGTAGACGGTCACCCACTGCAACCGATATGTTTACGGCGAGAATACCCGGCAGGGATTGGGCCACGGCGAGTAGATCGAGAAATTCTTCTCTTGGAATCCAGTTGTTTTTATCCACGATTTCCTTCTCGATGATAGATATCATTGCCCATCCGCCACCGAAAGTGAAGGCTCCTATCTTGAAGAAAGTAAGGAATAGCTTAAGATATATGTTCATTTACAGTCGTTTGTTTTTCTGTCTTTTTATTCCGCCTTGATGATATGATACCGATGGTGAACTGTATTACCCACAGTAACAGCATTGCAGCGATAAAAAATGTTGTCATGTCGATCAGCACCGAGTGAAGGTCTGAAACTATATGTAGCGGGAAATCGCTGCCGTACTCCTGTTCTGCCGTTATAAGCGAGTCGGTATCGAACGATGATATTGTCCGTTTCCATTTTATCTCTCCATCCTCAAGATAAACCAATGCCATTTTACCTCTTACAAGCTCCTTTAGTGAAGTGTCTTCAACGGTGAAACACTCGTAATCGGCCATTGATATGTCGCGCCAGGACTCGATACCGTCGCTGTCGGTGGCAAGGAGGCCTATGAAATCGATGTCGTGAAGTGAGGCAAGGCGATTCAGTTCATTGATAAAATAAGTATATGATATATCGGCCCTGTCCATTTCAGGTATTACCATGAGGAACTGTTTTCCGTCACCGCTTATGACTTCTGAGGTGACATCTTCGTCGCCGTCATAGACAGTGAACATAGTGCTGCCGTTATCTTCACTGCTGGTATGCTCGATCCTATCCACGTATTGCCATATTGTATCTGTAGGAAGATTGTCGATACTGAAATCACGAGTCTCGGTTCCGTTAGTATACCTGAAAATAATATTATCCTCATCATCGTTGTCGGTGCTGTCGGTTATGCTTCGGCCTTCAGGATATGGCCTGAAGTCGATCATGGGCTGAATATTATAGCATATTAACCCGAGCATGACTATATATATAACTGACACAACCACTTCAAGCCATTGGGCCGCCGGATGGAATATGCAGCTTTTTACACGATGATTCTTGAATATCAGATAGATGAGACCGGCTGTTAAAAGAACGTTTTTAAAGAACGTAGCTGCATTGGACAGTTTCCATGCGTCACCGAAACATCCGCAGTCGTCGATAGGATCGGCGATCCACAGATATAGTGTTAATGGAAGCATAACCCCCATCATCAGCGTAAGTAGCCATGCTACTGAACGTTTGTATGAGCCGGAAAGGAGAAGTATTCCTCCCACAAATTCATAAGCTGAAACGCCCAGTGCTATTACGAATGTAACTGATCGTGGAAGTGACAGCCCTGCCACACTGATATATTCCTCAAGCTTGAAGATAAATCCCCACAGATCGATTGTCTTTACGAAACCTGAGAAAATGAATGTGGCTCCGATGAGAATTCTCAGAGTCCATACAATGATGGCCGTCAATCTATTGCTGCGACATTGTGACGCATCAGTCTTCATTGTCTTCAGTCAGTTTGATTATTCCGAACATAGCGTAATTTACCATGTCCATATAGTTGGCATCGATCCCTTCTGAAACGATAGTTGATCCGTTATTATTCTCTATCTCCTTAGTCCTTTGGAGTTTCATGAGTATAAGATCGGTATATGAGGAAATCCGCATCATGCGCCACGCTTCATTATAATCATGATTTTTAGCGAGCATCAGCGTTCTTGTCTTACCCATGAACTCATCATATAGCTCAATCGCTCGCTGCTCCGATATATCTTTGGAGTCGCTGTAACCGATCGATAACTGTATAAGTCCCATTATACCGTAATTTACGATACCGATGAATTCTGGCAGGATACCTTCGTCGACACATGCATTTCCGATTATTTCGAGAGTCCTGATCCTTCTTGCCTTTATTAGAATCTGGTCAGTTATGGAGCATGGACGCATTATACGCCATGATGCACCGTAGTCTCTCAGTTTCTTGATATATAGGCTTCGGCATAGAGAAATTGCCTTGTCGAACTGTGCTGTTGTATCAACTGACATGGTCATGTTTTTTAGAAATGGAAGTATAAAATGATAGATGCAAAATTACGCAAAAAATGTGATCTTTCGTTCCATGATCGCATAAAAATGTTTTTGTTTTGCAAGGTTATTTTATTGTGATATGCCGCCTGAACTATTGAAAAAAGTAGTATCTTTGCAAGTTGAAAACCTATAACCCAATTTTAATTCGGCAATGTTAAAGATAAAACGTCTCTATCTCTTTATGCTTCAGAGCTTTTTGCCTCTGTTTCTGATGACGTTTTTGATATGTCTCTTTATTGTGCTGATGCAGTTCCTTTGGCGTTTTATTGATGATCTCGTCGGTAAGGGGCTTGATATGAGCGTATTATGCGAGTTGTTTTTTTATGCGGCTTTAACTATGGTTCCGATGGCGTTGCCGCTTGCCATCCTTCTCGCGTCGCTCATGACATTTGGAAATCTCGGAGAGCGGTTTGAACTTATGGCGATGAAAGCTTCAGGTATTTCATTGCTTAAAGTTATGCGCCCGCTTATAGTGCTTATGATATTTATTGCTATCGGGGCATTTTTCTTTCAGAACAATGTCCTTCCGGTAGCTCAGGTGAAAATGTACACCCTCCTTTGGTCCATGCGTCAGAAATCACCCGAACTTGAAATTCCTGAAGGTGTTTTCTACGATCAGATAGCCGGTTACAATGTCTTTGTGGAAAAGAAAGATAAAGAGACCGGTATGCTCCACAACATGATGATATACGACGTATCGAAAAGTAACGACATTGATCAGCTTAAGATTATTCTTGCCGATTCGGGGCGTATTAGTATGACCGAAGATAAGACAAGTCTCCTCCTCAGGCTTTTCGATGGTGAACAATTCGACAATCTGCGCGGTCAGGGATCGAATCCGAATAACATTCCGTATCGTCGTGAATCATTTTCGATAAAAGAGATTCTTATTCCGTTTGATAACAACTTCAACCGAATGGATGAGAGCGGTATGAGAAATCAGTATGTAGGTAAAAATATGGCCGAACTGCTTCACACGATCGACTCTGTAACCGCACGCGTCGATTCTATTGGTTCCGACTATGCCAATGAACTCAAGGATCGTCCATATTTCAACCTTATCCGATATACAAGCCGAATAAATGATAACGGTGAGGCTGTCAAGGAGTTGCGACGATACAACTTTGCCGATGAAACTGTTCCTCCGCTTGATTCGGTATATGCTCAGGTTGATCCTTTTATGGCGAAATCGATTGCCAGTCAGGCTCTTGAAAAAGCTCGTCGCGTCAAGCAGGAATATGAATATCGGGGATTTATAATTGAGGACGATAACCGTACAATCAGGAGACATGAGATTGAGTTACAGAAAAAATTCACGTTGTCAATCGCTTGTATCGTATTTTTCTTCATCGGCGCACCCCTCGGGGCAATTATCCGAAAGGGTGGACTTGGAACTCCGATCGTGATTTCGGTTATACTATTTATTATATACTATATAATCGATAATTCTGGGTATAAGCTTGCGCGTGATGGACGTTGGCTCGTGTGGCAAGGAATGTGGCTCAGCACTGCGGTACTCCTTCCGCTTGGCATATTCCTGACCTACAAGGCGATAAATGATTCGGCAGTTTTGAACTCCGATGTGTATCTCAACTTCTTCCGTCGTATATTCGGTATTACCGAGGTGCGCCACGTTGAGATGAAGGAACTCACTATGGACGATGTCGTTCCCGACTATGCCAAAACCGAACTTATTCGTGTTACTGAGTTGTGTCGCCAATACGAGATTGCAAATAAAAAGAAACAGAACTATTTCTCGTTCTTCCTCAATGGATACGATCGAACTACACTTGCTCAGCTTGCGCAGAACCTCGACAACCTGGTTGAATACCTCTCTAATTCGATGGATAAGTTGTTGATTAATAAACTCTCCGACTATCCTGTCCTGAAGAATCTGTGGCTTTACAACCCTACGCCTAATCGAACGCTCGCTTGGATCACGATAGCCGTTTTCCCTGTCGGACTTCCATTATGGCTGATCGGGCGACGACTTCGTAAAGATCTCCATGACGAGATTACTAAAATAATAAGGATTGATTCCGATATCATATCCTTGCTTGATAAAGAAACTAATTGATATTCATTTAGATAAATATACCGACTCTCTAATTCTGACATTAATCATGGATAAAATAAAACTTGACTCGATTGAAGACGCACTCAAAGATTTTGCCGAAGGCAAGATGGTCATTGTTGTTGACGATGAAGACCGCGAAAATGAGGGCGATTTGATTGTAGCTGCCGAAAAAATAACACCTGAACAGGTTAACTTCATGCTTAAGAACGCGCGTGGCGTACTTTGTGCGCCTATAACGCTTTCCCGTTGTGCTGAGCTTGATCTGCCTCATCAGGTCGATGACAATACATCTGTTCTCGGAACCCCGTTCACGGTTACCGTAGATAAACTCGAAGGTTGTTCTACCGGAGTCTCTATTAATGACCGTTGTGCAACGATCCGTGCGTTGGCCGATCCTATGTCTACTCCTGAAACATTCGGTCGACCGGGACACATTAATCCCCTCTATGCTCAGGATGCCGGAGTGTTGAAGCGCGCCGGTCACACCGAAGCAGCAGTCGACCTTGCGCGTCTGGCAGGTTTGCAGCCCGCTGCAGCCCTGATGGAGATTATGAGCGACGATGGTTCAATGGCTCGTTTACCTGAATTGAAAAAACGTTCCGAAGAATGGGGCCTGAAACTCATTTCGATCCGTGATCTCATCTCCTACCGGCTCAAGCATGAAAGTCTTGTCGAGAAAGGTGTAGAGGTCGATATGCCTACCGCTTATGGACATTTCCGTCTCATCCCGTTCCGTCAGAAAAGCAACGGACTTGAACACATCGCCATTATAAAAGGTGATATCACCACACCCGATCCGGTTCTTGTCAGGGTACACTCCTCATGTGCGACAGGCGATATTTTCGGCTCGAAACGATGCGATTGCGGCGATCAGCTCCATGAAGCGATGCGTATGATCGAAAAAGAAGGCCGCGGACTTGTTCTCTATCTTAATCAGGAAGGACGTGGCATCGGATTGATGGATAAGATAAAAGCTTACAAACTCCAGGAAGAAGGACTCGATACGGTAGATGCCAATATCCATTTGGGACATCGTGCCGACGAACGCGACTATGGTGTTGGCGCATCAATCCTTCAGATGCTCGGAGTAGGGAAGATGAGACTTATGACCAACAATCCCGTGAAACGCATCGGTCTCGAAGGATATGGCCTTGAAGTAGTGGAAAATGTCCCCATCGAGATTGAACCCAATGAATACAACCGCTTCTATATGCACACCAAGAAGGAGCGCATGGGACACAATCTCGACAATGTCTGAAAAATGTTATAATGATTAACACGCCCGTAAAAAAAATATCGGTTTTATTGGTGGGACTGATGTTCGTGTTTTCTACACTTCTTCAGTTCCATCACCATGACCGTATGGGCAACATTTTTATAACTCTCTCATTTATCGGAGAAGTTGAACTTGGGATGCACACTCATCACGATTGCTCGTGCCATCATCATAATCATGGTACTGAGCCGGGCGATTGTGGAGACGATACCGATTGTTCAATGCATCTCGACATACCCCTGTCAACCGATGCCGAGGATCTTTCAGGTCACTTCATCCCTTCTGCAATCTGTTTGGATCTTTTTATTGAACCGTCATTGACGGCATCCTGCACGGCTATTGTAATCTCCGATAAATACGGGCGGTATGATAACATTATACCACTTCCGCTATCTCCCGATGTGCGATCAGTAACCCGTAGAGGGCCACCGGTTTTAGCATAACAAATTGATCAATATAATTTCAGTTGCCTATTCATTATTTCCCAACCATTAGAAAAACTTTTTATGCTAAAACATATATATTATGCGCTCGCCTTTACTGCTGCGCTTTTTATCTGTCCGTCATGCGCGCATACTGCCGAACAGGATGGACTTGGACATCATCACCATCATCATGGACACGAAGACCATGACCACGATCACGAAGATCACGACCATGAACATGAGGATCATGATCATGAAGGACATGAGCATGAACACGAACACGACCATGATCATGAACATGACCATGCCGGTGCCATTAAACTCGATCCCCATCAGGCCGAAGAATTTGGAGTTGGCGTAACAGCAATAGAACCGTCCGAATTTGCCGATGTCATTAAGGTTTCAGGTCAGATCGTTTCAGCTCCCACCGATCGTTCCGTAGTTTCAGCCACATCCACCGGTATTGTCAATTTCCTTCCTGGGGTCACTGAAGGATCCAAAGTGACGTCGGGAGCCGCAATCGCCAATATATCTGCGCGTGGTGTCGCCGGTGGCGATGTCAACGAAGCCGCAAAAGTAGCTCTTGACGCTGCCCGTCGCGAACTCGACCGCGTGACTCCGCTTCATGCCAGCGGAATCATTTCTACCAAAGATTTCAATGCCGTAAAACAAGCCTACGAACAGGCTCGAGTGGTCTACTCTGGTAATACTTCCGGCAGTTCTGCAGTTGCGCGCCAGAATGGTGTGATCACTCAGCTGCTTGTCAAACAGGGCGAGTATGTTGAAGTCGGACAGCCGGTAGCGGTCGTTTCTGGAAACACCCGGTTAACCCTTCGTGCCGATCTGCCCGAAAAATATTATAACTTCCTTCCCACCGTTTCATCGGCCAATTTCCGTCCTGCTTATTCCAAAGAGGTCGTTTCACTTGCCGATCTCAATGGAAAGCTTACTTCAGCTCCATCATCGGCTGCCGCCGCTCA
>CAZHHF010000047.1:0-11584 GCA_964531905.1 uncultured Bacteroides sp. | reverse complement strand
TTCCTTTGCCAACGTAGTCGCTGAGACGGTAGGTCGTGCCATCGTATTCAACTTCAAAGTCCTTGAACATTTTACCTTCACCGGTTTCCTCAAGGTTGCTGAGAAGTGTGCGAATCTGCTGAATACGTTTGTATTCTCCCAGTGACGGTGATTTAGCGATAGCTTCGTCAATTTCAGCGAGACTGAGATCGCTTGCGTTCTGAAGGAATACGAAGTAGGCTACCGGTGAACCGTCGTTCTCGGTGATAAAAGTCTGGTTCATATCTTTCAGACGGTTCTGGAATGTTTCATATTGTTCTGCTTTGACAGAGTCGGGAAGTTGATTCCATTCAACGATAATATCTTTAACGGCGGTGTTGTATTCATCCATTTTGGTGTTGTAGACACCACCTTTGAATCCGTCGGGTCCAATTTTGATAGAATCAGCTTCAAGTACGAATACTCCTCCACGGCGGCCGTCAACAACGAAAGATGCCATAACCGGAGTTTCGATGACGCCGTTGAATTCGGCAACGCCGTTAGTTACGACAGCACTGTCAATTTTTTCCTCGTTATCGAAATTGAGAATGTAGGCGGTAAGTCCTTCAGCCTGTTCGCCGAGTTGAGCGGTAACAGTGTAATGATTCTTGTCGGCCTGATTACATGCAGCTAATGCAAGAAGTGAGGCTGCAAGAAAAAATGATTTTTTCATGATTCAGAAAATATAAATTGATAATTGCAAAGTGGGGGCAAATTTAATGAAAAAATCGTTTAATAATGTCGTTATGGTGTGATTAAGTGTTTTTTTATAATCGTAATTATTAGAAATAGGAATTTTTTTAATTTTTAATCAAAAATTAACAGTAACTTTGTTGTTATTATTATATTGAACCGTTTCACTATAATTATGGAATATAATAGTTTAAATAAAGCGTTAGAGTCAACTATAAAGAAGAATTGGACTCATCCGGCATTGTCGGATTATAATTCGGCACCAGTAACTTATGAGCGATTAGCAAATATAATCGGACGCCTTCATATTCTTTTTGAAAAAACTGGGGTGGCCCCCGGCGATCATATATCGATATGCGGTAAGAATTCGGCCCATTGGGCAGCAGTAGCGATAGCTTCTATGACTTACGGCGCGGTCACCGTTCCTTTACTTCATGATTTTAAGGCCGACACGCTTGAACATCTGGTAAATCACAGTGATTCAAAGTTGTTTTTTGTCGATCGGTCAATATGGAAGCATCTTGAAGGAGCGTCTTTTCCAGAGCTTGCCGCTGCGGTGTCGCTTGATGATTTCTCGATGCTGTATTGTCATGTCGGTATCGATAGGGATAAGATATTATCAGAAGTTGATAAAGAGTTCGATGTGAAGTATCCGGGTGGAGTTTCTTCAGAAGATGTATCATATCGTGAGGATTCTTTAGATCAGCTTGCACTTATAAATTACACTTCAGGTTCCACCGGTTTCTCGAAGGGTGTAATGCTCACACGTAGTAATATGCTGAGCAACGAGCGGTTTGCGATGGAGAATATTCCTTATCTTCATCCTGATGACGGCACAGTTTCGATGTTGCCTATGGCTCACATGTTCGGTTTGATGATCGAGCTTATTTTCCCGTTACTCAAAGGCTGTCACGTTCATTTCCTTTCGCGTGTACCGGCTCCGTCGATCATTCTGAAAGCGTTTGCCGAGGTTCATCCTAAGCTTGTGATAGCAGTTCCACTGATTCTTGAGAAGATTATCAAGAATAAGGTGTTCCCTGTTCTTGATAAGCCGGCCATGAAGATAATGACGAGGATTCCCGGAGTTAACAAGCTGGTTTATCATAAGATAAAGAAACAGCTTATAGATGCATTCGGTGGTCAGCTCCAGCAGATAGTAGTTGGCGGGGCTGCACTTGACAAGACAGTGGAGAGTTTCCTGAGGCTGATAAAGTTCCCTTACACCGTTGGTTACGGTATGACTGAATGTTCACCGCTGATTTCATACGAGGTTTGGAACAAGCATCATGAGGGATCGGTAGGCCGCGTTGTTGACCGGATGGAATTTAAGATTGATTCTCCTGATCCTGAAAGGATTCCGGGTGAGTTCTGGGTTCGCGGTGATAATGTGATGAAAGGTTATTATAAGAATCAGGAAGCGACTGACAGTGTGTTCCGTGACGGTTGGATGGATACCGGTGATATATGTCAGATAGACAGTGACGGTTATATCTATATACGAGGACGAAACAAGAGTATGATTTTAGGTCCGTCGGGCCAGAATATCTATCCTGAGGAAATAGAAGCGAAGCTCAATAATCTGCCTTACGTGGCTGAATCTATCATAGTTGAGCGTGACGGCAAGCTTTTCGCTCTGATTCATCCTGATTATGAGAAGGCAAAGGAAGCGAATCTTTCCGATGCCGATATCGAGAATATCATGGTGGAGAATCTTTCCAAACTTAATAATTCAATAGCGTCATACGAGCATGTGTCTGGTATGGAAATCATGCACGATGAATTTGAGAAAACGCCTAAGAGATCGATAAAGAGGTATATGTATAAATAATCGGCATAGGATAAGTGCCGTCGGCCGATTCAGATAAAGTTATGAAATTACCGCAAGGTCACCGGAAGTGGCTTCTGCGGTAGTTTTTTTAACGAATCAATCTGTTACAGGATTTTCCATCTTCGAAAATAAATGTTATTTTTGTAGTCGGATTAATTAAGCAGATAATGAGATTTCGTTTAAAAGGGATTTTTCCATTTTTATGTGTAGTGTTGCTGATGATGGCATCATGTTCCGATAATAGCATAGACAAGAATATAGATGCTGCCGAGAATGCACTTGCCAATAATGATGTTGTTTTGGCTCAGAAGATATGTAATTCAATAGCTGAAAAAGATTCATTGAATGATTTGTCGACCACGCAGTTGTGTCGCCTTTCAATTCTTTTTATAGAGCTTGCCGAACGTGGAGATGACGGTTCCAATGTCGGTGTTGCAGCAAATTGCTATCACCGCGCGATCAGCCAGCATCGTGATTCGGCTTTGAGTTATTATCAGTCATTGCCGGAAGATAGGATGAATCTGGTTCATCTGCTGTGGGTTCTTGATAGACCACGTAATTCAGAGACTGATGGCGATAAGGATATCGATTCCAATGTTGAGGAATCGGATTCTTTGGTTTCTCCATATATGGATAATCTTTATATGGATAGTATAAACGCTAAACTGATGGATGATTGATTATGGGGAATAATGTATCGTGGCAAGATATGCTTGCTTCAATGCGTGAAAATTTTGTTGAAGATTCGTCGGTTAACGATGTCGAGATAAAGAATCAGGACTGCGAGACCGTTATACATCATAAGGAGCGTCTTGACATAATGTTTGAAAAGAAAGGTCGGGGAGGTAAGAGTGCAACTATTATCTACGGCTTTTCATCGTTTTCGGAAAAGGAGATTCTTGAACTGGCATCAAAGATGAAATCGCGTCTCGGTACCGGAGGATCGGCTCGCGGAAACGAGATATTGATTCAGGGTGACAGACGCAATGATGTTCTGAAATACTTGACAGAAGCGGGATTCAAGGCCCGTATAGTTTGACAGACAGCTAATTATTTATAGTTATGCTGACTATCTATAAAGCATCGGCAGGCTCGGGAAAAACATATACTCTTACTCTTGAGTATATAAAGTTGCTTCTCGGACGAAAGAAAGAACTTTCG
This sequence comes from uncultured Bacteroides sp., assembly GCA_964531905.1. Lineage (GTDB taxonomy): Bacteria > Bacteroidota > Bacteroidia > Bacteroidales > Muribaculaceae > CAJUPY01. Next base: position 7,884 of record CAZHHF010000047.1, on the reverse strand, counting down.
GGCGATGATGTGTATGAGTTGATGGGTCAGCGAGAGAATGCCCACAGATCCATTCTTGCGGTGACTTTTACAAATAAAGCTACCGAAGAAATGAAGCGCAGGATTGTGAAGGAATTGTCGGTGCTGGCATTATCTCCTGAAAAAAGCGCGTATATCTCGGAACTTAAGAGCTATTTCAGACAACCGGAGGGGACTGAGAAGATATCCCAGGCAGCTTTGAATGCGTTATATTCCTTACTTTTCAAATTCTCGTATTTCAATGTAAGTACAATAGACTCGTTCTTTCAGCAGGTGTTAAGGACATTTGCGAATGAGATTGACCGACCCGGGAATTTCGATATAGAATTAGATGAGGATTATACGCTCGGTCAAGGGATAAGCACTCTTCTCGACTCATTGGCTTCGGGAGAAAATCTGTCGGGGGTTAAGAATGAGTACCTGAAGAAGTGGCTGAAGATTTTTATGACCGATATGATTGATAACGGCCGGTCGTTCAATCTTTTCAATCGTGGTTCCTCGCTCCACGTGAGTCTGGTGAGGACTATGGGTAGGCTGCTTGATGAGAAATACAGAATCAACAGTGATGAAATAGGGGAGTATCTGGATAATCCGGAAAGATTGGTGGCCTACAACAAGGCCCTTACTGCGGAAATAGAGAAAATCCTATCGGTGCGTTCCCGAAATGCCGAGGAATATTTATCGGCTATTATGGAGTATAATCTGGAGAAATTCAGTAATATATCCTTGACATGGTTGAATGAGCGTATAGCCCGTAAGCCAGGTAAACCGCTCGGGAAAACGTTGTTATCGGCTATAAGCACGCCATCGAAAACATTCAAAGCGACATCTAAGATAGACGGGATCACGCATAAGTGTCCGCCGGTTCCGGAGCATATCCTGAATATGGCAACCGGTATGCTGACGTTTTATGATTCGAGTTTGAAAAGGTTGAACAGTATGCTGATCATAAGATCACATCTGTTCTATATGGGGTTGCTCGGCGCCTTGACTTCGGTAGTAAAGGATTATTGCCGCGATAACAACATGATTCTGATTTCAGATACCAATGAATTGCTCGATAAGATTATCGGTGATGATATAACTCCTTTCATATATGAGAGAATGGGGGTGAGACTTCGTCATTTTCTGATAGATGAGTTTCAGGATACATCGAGGATGCAGTGGAACAATTTCATTCCGTTGCTTTTCGAGAGTCTGAGTCATGATCATGACAATCTGATAATCGGCGATGAGAAACAGTGTATTTACCGATTCAGAAATTCCGCACCTGAGTTACTTGGTCATGAGGTTTCGGATATGATAGGGAACCGTTTTAACGGTATAAGAGAGCGCGGTTTGAAAATAGAAGAGAACCGGAACTGGAGAAGCGCCCGCGAGATAGTTATGTTTAATAATTCCTTGTTCTATGTTCTGGGGAATATGAATAAGTTTCCACTTGAAAACGCTTATCATCGAGTTATTCAGGAAGTTCCTGAAGATCATGCAGACAAGCATGGATATGTAGAGATTGATTTTATCCGTGATTTAAACAAGGGTGAACAGAGCGGTATTATTGCGGAACAGACGGTTAAGCATGTCAAACGATTGCTTGAGGTTTACTCTCCAGGCGATATCGCCATTCTTGTTAAAAAGAATGATCAGGCAAAATTCATAGTCGATGCGTTATTGAATGCGATGGAGTTGCACGAACCGGATGAGCATGCACTTCCTAAATTCGAGATTATATCCAACCAGGCTCTCGCTATCGATTCGGCTCCGTCGGTCAAACTGATCGTCAATATTCTCAAGCTTGTGGATATGCCTGAGGATGTTGATGCTGAAACACCTGATTCAAAGCAAAGAAGGTTTAAAAACAAGGCCGACATGACGCGCCTGCAACATCGCTATGAGATTTTTATGGCCGTGGAGGGCGATTCCGATTCAGCATTGGTCAGGGCTGCCGACAGTGACGATTACACTGATTCGTTGCTTGATATAGCAATGGATAAAAGTTGTAACGACGTTGAAACCGTAGTGGAACGGATCATCACGCATCTTCCGGTAAATCTCCGGGAACGCGATACGATTTTTCTGACAGCATTTCAGGATCAGGTGTTATCCTTCATGTCGCGCGGAACAGGCGATATCCATTCGTTTCTTAACTGGTGGGAACAAACGGGGAAATACTCGACCATCGATTCTCCTGAGGGGTCGGATGCATTGACAGTGACAACTATCCATAAATCAAAAGGTATAGAATATCCGTGTGTTATAGTTCCGTTCGCCGACTGGCTGTTTTCGGAAGATTCAAGTGCGCAAAAACAGATAATCTCCTGGCACCGCTGCCCTGATATAGAAGGGATACCTTCGGAGCTGACACCGCCGATGGTTCCGGTGGAGAAGGTCTCAAAACTGAGAGAGAGCGTATTTGCTGTGGAGTACGAGTCGGAATGTATTGAGCAGCGTACGGACGCATTGAATCTCATGTATGTGGCATTTACCCGCGCAGTTGATGAACTGATAATTATCTCGGCGTTCCCTTATAATAACAATTCGGAAGGTGCTGCATCGTATATTGAGTCAGCGATAAAATCATTATCGCCCGATTCGCTCGGATATTATAGTAGAAGTCTTCCAGAAGAAGCCCGCAGATGGATCGTTTCATTGGCGGATAAATATGATGAGGTCACAGATACATTTAAATTCGGTGTGCCACGCTCGGTAAGGTGTTCCGACAAACAAGCCGGTACCGGATCAGAACCGATGCCATTATATGAGAGTTTTGATAATTCGTCGCTCATGCGTGTAGTAAAGGTTGAACAAGAAGAGGACTTTGACCCTGAAAACGCGCGCGTTATGGGAAATTTCATGCATAGCGTGATGAGTAGAATCAATGATATAGGGGATCTGGAGTTCGCATGCAGGTCACGTGCGGCTCAAGTGAATCTGCCGGAAGATTTGCTCACGGAGAGAATAGCTCTGTTGCGCGAAATGTTGAATGATCCAAGAGTGAGCGATTGGTTTACGGGTTATCTACGTGTCGTGAATGAACGACCTCTTACGATTAATGACCGTCATACGATAAGACCGGACAGGGTTGTATGGACTGCAGACGGTCATATAGATGTGGTCGATTATAAATTTGGCGAGATACACGATAAAAGGTATGCCGATCAGGTTCAGCAATACGTTGATGCGTTGCGTGGGGCCGGATATGAAAATGTTCGCGGATATATATGGTATCCACTTGAGAAGGAGGTTATTACTGTTGATGACGGTAATAATGTAGTTACTTTGTTTTAAATCTATTAATTAACTTGACTATATGACTCGAAAAAGAACAGACAGAAGAAGTGCCATGCGCAAGAGAAAGAGTATTACGGGAAATGCAATAGGTTTGCTGATTACTGTAAGCGTGATATATCTTGCCGCACAATACATGCTTGCATGTGATAAGGCAACTCCTGAATATGATGACGGTAGTATGTCATCGGTGGATGCAATTGAATTGCAGCGTGTTGAGACCAATCCTGCTCTTGAGGAGCAAATCGTGCATTACAAGGGAATGACCGTCTCGTTCAATCCGCGTCTTCATATTCCGAACTGGGTCGCATGGGAATTGACTGGAAGTGAAGCTGATGGAACCGAGCCTCGTTACGATAAGTTTATGTGTGACCAATCGGTAACTGGCTGTCCGGATACGTGGGATTATAATTATTCGGGATATGACCGCGGCCACATGGCACCGGCCGGGGATATGAAATGGGATAAGGATGCTATGCGCGAAACGTTCTATATGACTAATATTTGCCCGCAAGCTCCTGAATTGAACCGTGGTTCCTGGAAAAATCTTGAAGAGAAATGCCGTGTTAAGGCTCATAATGACAGTGCGGTAATTATTGTGTGTGGTCCGGTACTGACTGATGAACTGAAGGAATTTATCGGTGATAACCGTGTAGCGGTTCCGAAGCGATTCTTTAAGGTAATCCTGTCGCCTTTCAAGAAAGAACCGACTGCAATCGGCTTTATAATGCCGAACGGTTCTGTTCCGGGTGGTATGCAGTTATGTGCTGTGTCAGTTGACTCGGTTGAAGCGGTGACCGGTCATAACTTCTTTGCTCATTTACCCGATGAACTGGAAAACTTGCTTGAGAGCCAATGTAATTTCACAAAGTGGAGCAGGGGAAAGTAACGGATATTTAGATGAGATATAAAAATGAGATTGTGTCAATCAGTTTTGGTAGTTGATACAATCTCATTTTTTGTAGGGAGGATCAGATATGCAGTTTTATTCCGGCAAAAATACTGCGTGGCATCGTAGGGCCATATATGTATCCGGAATCGCGCAAATAACCTTTATCAAAGTCGTTCTGATAACTGTTGAATATATTCTGCATTCCGACATTCAGTTGTAAAGAAGAGTGGTTGTAGAGTTTGAATTCGTAGGATAGCTTGATATTCGCGTCGAAGAAATCGGGAGTATTAACCGCTACGTCGACCGGTGTGCCTGATCCTTCGAGGTGCTGAACGAGCATAGATCCCGAGTAGGTTCCCGTCAATGCTATCTGAAGCGGTTTTATAGGATTGTAGGTGAATGTGAAATATCCGTAAGTATCAGGCGCACGGAACATTTTACGAACTGGTGGAACATCGGGGTTCTCACTCCAATGCTCATCACTGGTATACCGGCTTCTTTGAAGAGTGCATCCTGCCTGAAGTTGGATTCTTGAGGGGAATACGGCTTTTGCTTCAAGGTTTACTCCGGCAACTCTTGCACCTGATCCATTAAAGCGCTCGAGTATGGCATTTCCAGCGGCATCGGTTTCCTCAAGACGACGAAGAACGAAAACATCGTTAAGCGCTGTATAAAAGAGGTCGATGATAAAGTTGGTCTGCACATTGTCAAAATTGTGATAAAGGTCGGCCGACGCACTGATACTGTGGCTGCTTTCTTGTTTCAGATCCGGTGCAAGGATGGTTACGACACGTTCGCCTCCAACAACAGCTACATGGAAATCTTCGTCATAGGCTTGCGGTGAGCGAAATCCAGTTGAATATGAGAGCCGGAAATTGATATTGGATGATGGATTGAAACGAATGTTGGCGCGTGGAGAGAATACCGGATTGTGAATAAGCGAATGTTTGTCAATTCGTCCGCCGATAAGAAATCCCCATTTGTCGGTTCGCCATTCATTCTGGATATAAGCGCTGTAAATGTTTATTTTTTGTGTAACATCATGGTCGTATCCGATGGTCACGTCGTTAAGATAATTATAGTTGTACTCTATACCTCCGGTGAGTTCGGAAGGCATGAACCATAAACGGTCGAACGAGTGAATGTATTGTCCTCCTCCGACTACAACAAGGTCGTGGGTGCGCCCGTAGGCATTCGGATCCATCTCACTGCCATAGTAACTATTGCGACGAGTGTTCTGCATAGATGAATATACGCTGAAGCGGTTTTTGTAGTCGCTGCTCCAGAATTCGGAAGATATGTCGACAGCATGGATATTGTGGTCGGTCTGCTCGGTAACCATTGCCTGATGTGCCGGGATGTCAAGCTGATCGCCACCGCGTCGAAACTCATGAGTGCCGTGGTATTCGGCTGTTAATTTCGAGTTTTGCCCTGTGCGGAAAAATGATCGGAAACCGAGAGTCTGTGTCTTTAATTGAGGTATTTCAGTAAAACCGTCGTTATCATGGTCGTAGCCGTCTCTTGTGCGGTTTTGCCCAAAAACGAAGAGTCCGATGCGGTTATTATCGTTAACGACCGATGCGCTTAAAGTGGTGTTATTTTCCAATGAGCTGCTTATACCGACAGAGGTTAAGGTGTGAGTGACATCGGCTGCGTTTTCGAGAGGGTCTTTGGTAATTATATTTATAGTACCGCCAATGGCTGAAGATCCGAATAGTGCCGATCCTCCGCCTCTCATAACCTCAACACGCTCGATCATGTTGGCCGGAATCTGCTCAAGTCCATATACTCCTGTCAAAGCGGAGAAAACCGGGCGTGAATTCATGAGAATCTGGGAATAGTGGCCATCAAGTCCATTGATACGCACTTGAGTGAATCCGCAGTTCTGGCAGTCGTTTTCAACTCTTACGCCGGGTTGGAAATTAAGTCCGTCGGCAAGACATGCCGCACTAACGATGTTGAACATAGGCGCTCCGACAACACTGACAAGTGATGAACTATTGCGACGTTTAACCTCACTTTTATTTCCGGTGACAACGACCTGTTCGAGTTGCATGACATCGGGGATTGCTTCGAAGTTGATCTCTAATGTCTGATCTCTTTTGATGGTAATGTCGCGCCTGGTGGTTAGATAGCCTACACATGAAGCTTCAAGAATGTATTTGCCCGGAGCTATATTGGTGATTGAATAATGGCCAGATGCGTCGGTAGTAGCGCCTATCGTCGTTCCGGGTATTCTTATGGTGAAACCAGGAAGATGCTCATCGGTTCCTTTTTCAATTACATGACCTACTATATTGGCATCACTCAGGGTCGCTTGTGCCAATAACTGAAGTGTAGCGACAAGTGTAAATGTCACTACAGTAAAAATATTCTTTAACTGCATTGATTTGATTTTGATTAGTATTATTACAAAATTATCCCTGTAACCTGTTTAAATGTGCAATTAAAGAATATGTGGGGGCGCGCGTAATGACGCAGTGGTATTTGACCGAAGGATGATGCGTTCGTTTTTCTCAAATACAATTTCGACTGCCTCGGTAATGAGTGGGGAAACGGTAATTGATAGAAAGTCATCATCGGAGATATATTCGGAGAGCAATGCAATCGCGTCAAACGATGTTGCCGAGTGGGTATGTGAGGCAGACTTTGAATAGGGGTGGGAGTGAGTTACACTACCTGATTGCTGAATGTGGGTGTGGATAAAGAATGTAGTTTCGCAAAAATAGTTTACGAAAATTACGAGCAACAGAGCGGATAATATGTGTTTTATTCTTTGTGACACGCCCAATGTGGAAAATTTATGCAAAATTACGATTTTTTTCTGATTTTAGAATTTTTTCATTTATGGTTGCCGATGAAAATGATATGTTCAAATTGTATGTGTCATATTTGGAATGTTATAATTGCATGGCACACAGGCCTTCGGCTGAGGTTTGCTCTTTGCATACTCGCGAATAATTGTTATATTTGCACGTGCAGAATCTCTATTCGAGATTACAAGTATAATGGCAGAGAATATGCTCACGGATTCGATGTCAAGAGTTTTTTACGTCTCCGATTTCCTGATAATAACCACATCACATAAAACGGATTGTTGATGTCAGTGAAGATTAAATAATTTAAGATTAATATTAATTGATGTAGGCAAATATGATATTTAGAATATTAGATAAACTGAGATCAATAAAAAGAAACCGTAATTTTCATAGAAACGCAATTATAAATGGCTCGGATCACGTGTTTGGGCGTGGGGGATATATCGCCCTTCAAGATGGTTCAAAACCGTCGGATATTATCATTGGCAGCCATGCATGGATCTATGGATCGTTAATCTCTCAAAGCGGTGGAAAAATTATTTTAGGAGATTATTTTAAGATGGGAATAGGCTGTCAGATTCAGTGTGTCAATCAGATTGAAATAGGAAGTTATACACGAATCGCTCTAAATGTGTATATATGTGACAATAACAATCATCCGGTAAATCCATTATACCGGAGATATATGGCGACAACTTCGGAAACCGACGATTCCCGCAGATGGAAACACTCTGATAATAAGCCGATAAAGATAGGTGAAAATTGTTGGATAGGTCAGAATGTCCGTATTCAAAAAGGGGTCGTTATCGGTGATAACAGTATTATAGCCGCTAATTCGGTGGTCACAAAGAGTATTCCGGCAAACTGTAT
>CAZHHF010000046.1:0-11634 GCA_964531905.1 uncultured Bacteroides sp. | reverse complement strand
GGAAATATATAGTGGTTTGAGGACAATGGCTATGGAAAGCCTGTACCTGACAGATTATATTTGTTGAGATTGTATTACTTGAGACCATTCCCGTGATGCAACAGCGTCGCCATGTGATACTGCCCGAGAGGAGAAGCATGCTACCTGTGCATTAATAAGGTTATATGGATCATAATTACTATCTTTGTAAAAATAATCTGTAAATATGGAACAGCAACCTAACCTAAACGCTCATAACAAGCAGGAATATCCTCCGATGCACACTACCGAGCATATTCTCAATGCCACTATGGTTAAGCTCACCGGATGTGAGCGTTCCGAACGTAATCATATCGAACGTACAAAGTCTAAATGTGATTATCGTATCGATAAACCGTTGACTCCGGAACAGATAACCGAAATTGAAGAGACCGTTAACAACGTTATTTCTCGTAACTTGCCTGTTGAATACTATTATATTACAGCAGAAGAAGCTGCAGAGAAATTTAATCTTGCACGCCTACCCGAAGATGCTTCAGAAACACTGAGAATTGTTAAGATCGGTGATTATGACGAATGTCCCTGCATCGGCAGTCACGTGGCATCAACTGCTGAGATCGGACAATTCCGCATCAGCAGCACCCGTTATGCCGACGGTTGGCAACGCATCGTGTTCAGGCTTTCATAGGTTCTTTACGAGCTGTAATATTTCGGCTGGCGAATTGATGACGTAATTGGCATAATATTCGCGCAGCTCCTTTACAGGGCGGAATCCCCATGTGACACCGCATGAAGTGATGCATGCACGCCGTGCTGTCTCCATGTCCACACCCGAATCGCCAACGTATAGCGTATCGCTTTTCGGAGTGGGAACCTTACCTAATATTTCAAAGATTATTGACGGATCCGGCTTCACGGGAACATCGGGCTTCTGTCCCTCGACAGCTGCCCACTTTATTTGAGGAAAATAGAACTCGATCAGCTTTTCAACCGCTTTCTGGTATTTGTTGGATGCCACCGCGAGTTTCACGCCCATATAGTCGAGTTCCTCGAGAAGTTCGGGAATCCCGTTGTAAGGACGCGTCTTATCTGTGTTGTGTACCTCATAATACTCCATGAAATATTTTCGCAGAACATCTACATTATCGTTCGTGCGTGCATCTTCGGGCAGTACTCGTTGTAGCAGCCGTGTCACTCCGTTACCGACGAAGAACGGATAAGATGCGATGGAGTGGGTCGGGAATCCTGCTTTACTCAGAGCATAGTTCGCAGCTTCTCCGAGGTCATCAATAGTGTTGAGTAGCGTACCGTCAAGGTCGAATATGACAAGTGATTTCATTTACTTTCGTTTTTAGAGTTATTAGAACGGATAGCCTACAGCGAAATGGAATGTCGCGTCACGCTCCCAGTTGGGATGAATGATCGGCCACGGCTCTTGATTTACTGCCGGATTATGAGCTTTGAGACCGAGATCAAGGCGCAGAAGGAAATATGTGAAGTCCATTCTCACGCCGATACCGTAAGCAAGTGCTATCTGTTTGTAGAACTTATTTATTTTGAACACACCGCCCGGCTGAGTAGAGTAATCACGGATGGTCCAGATGTTTCCTGCATCGATAAACAAGGCTCCTTCAAATACCCAGAACAGTTTTGCACGGTATTCAGCATTGAGATCAAGACGTATGTCACCGCACTGGTTGATGAAGTCTGTAACTGAGTTGCGAGCATCGTAGCTTCCGGGACCAAGCGTTCTCACACCCCATCCGCGCACACCGTTGGCCCCTCCGGCATAGAATCGTTTCTCAAACGGCACCATCGCCGAATTTCCGTATGGTACGGCAACCCCGGCTCCCGCATGGAATGCTATTGAATTCCGTTGATCGAAATTCCTTGTCCAGCTGTAATCGATATCGGTTTTTACATATTGTGAGAACTGCGTTCCGAAAATCATGTAGGCACCGTCCTCGCGCTTGCTCTTAAAAGCTTTGGAATAAAGATACAGCAGGTTACCTGCAGTTTCTGCCGACCAGCGGAACGTGTATATGTGATCCTGGCGGTAGGAACGGCTCCCGATTGATGCTGATGCTACTTTACGGTTGGTTTTGTAAAGAGTATAACCAAGCCGCATTATGAGGTGATCCTCGTAACTGTAACGTAGGAGCGGATTCGGAGCGAGTTCATCGATAAAATCGAGAGTGGAGTTGGGAAGATAAACGAAGTTGAGATCGATCAGATCGAGAGTGCTTCTCATCGTGTTCGACCGGTTATTCCATTTGTATTTGAAGCCTGCTCCGGCGATCATTCTGGTATATTCAGGACGTTCCTGATAATTGAAGGTCATGGCAACCTCGCTGGTCGCCTTTATTTTTTGCTTGAACGATTTTGACAGGAACGGAGCTTTGAATTTCGGGAAAGTTAGACCTACCTCACCGGCATATTCTGTGTATCGGTCATTTATAAGTCCGTCGAGATCACCCGAAATACTTTCGTATGATGTGCGGAATTTTACATTGAGCTGTTCGGAACCTTTCCATAGGTTACGGTGAAGATATGTAAGCCCTATGCCGAAGCCGAGATCCCCTTCCGAATTCGTTCCTTCGAGTTCCAGTTTCACTCCCTGCTTGCGATCGCGCGATATAAGAATGTATGCATCGAGAAATTCCTCGTCACCTACGGTAGCCGCCTGACGCATCACTATATTTATGTATTTAAGTATGGCGAGTTGGCCCAGTGCCTCGTATGTCCTGTCGATGGCGGTTGCGCTGTAAAGCTGCCCCGGTTCTATAAAGCATTTTTCATCAATGATAGATGGACGAAGATATCGATCCTTTCCATAAAGAATCGTTATTCCGTTATAATGGACCGTGTCATCTCTTACGAAATTATAGTCAGCTGCCAGTTCGCCGGGATCATAGTCGGTCACAACAATCACATTGCGTATGATATATTTGCGGTGAACCGGTGCTTGATTACCTTTAGGACGGTCTTTAGCTACAGGCGGTTTTATGTTCATCGTAAGATCGACTGATTTTGATCCTGCCGCCGTGTCGGCGATGAACGTGATGTAATCCTTCGTGAACGAATAATATCCCTTGCTGCGGAGTCTTTCGGTAATGGCCGTCCGTTCGGCGTCAAGAGCATTGCGGTCGAAAATATCACCTGCTCCAACATTCAGCAGTGACGAGTCGGCAAGAATGTCATTGCGCAGAGTAGTGTCGCTGATATCATATCGCATTGAAGATATTAGATGCGGAACACCGGTTTTGATCTTGTAATTTACATTGATCTTCTTTTTGTTTGGACGCTTGATGGTGTCAACCGTTACTATAACGTCGTTGTAGCCTCGGTTGAGAAGAGCCTGCCGCAACTGACGGGCCGACTGTGCGGTCAGTGTACTGTCGTAAATTACTGGCGGTTGACCGAGTTTCCTAATCCAGCGGTTATACCATTTGGTAGTGTCTTTTCCCGACAGGTTATAGGTCGCTAACTGCAGTTTGGCGAAGCCGATTACCCGGTTATTAGGCGTTTGCCTGAGATAGTTTACAAGTTCGAGCGATGACACATTTTTTTTATCACCCTCGATTTCTATACTTGTCTGGTCGAGCAGATATTCACCGTCAGGAACATGTCGGGTTGATCTGCAGGCGGTTGCAAGCAGAATCATGATGATAAAAATGACCGGGACTATACTCCTTGACATATTGTTCTGTTGGGTGTCAAATCTGTTTCTGCAAAGTTACTAATAATTTCAGATGTAGCAATCTTTAGAGAAAATGAAAAAATATTCTTATCTTTGCTGTTATAAAATCTCACAGTTTATTTATACAGCTTGCCAATCCCCTTTTTTGACAGATGGAAAATCTAATGTTGATTATTAATCCGGTATCAGGAACTGATAGTAAAAACGGACTTGCCGAAATGGCAGAAACGCGTCTCTCAGCCGCCGGATTTTCGGTTGATGTTCGATTTACAGCTGCAGCAGGTGACGCTACAGAATACGGACGCGAGGCTGTTGAAAAGGGTTATTACGGTGTATTGGCCGCGGGAGGTGACGGAACTGTCAATGAAACAGCGCGTGCTTTGTGTGATTCCGATGTAGCTATGGGAATTCTTCCCACCGGATCGGGGAACGGTCTCGCACGCCATATCGACATGCCGATGGATCTGTCAAAGGCTCTTGATGTAATCGCTGAGCGAAATATAATAAGTGCCGACTACGGTACTGTCAACCGGCAGCCGTTCTTCTGTACATTCGGTATCGGTTTCGATGCGGCTGTCAGTCACCGGTTCGCAAGGCAGAACCGACGCGGAAGAATGATGTATGTTAAAAGTGCGATTGACGAGTATCTGCATTATCATCCGCAGGAATATACCATCAGTGCTAACGGTAAAGTGCTTACCGAGAAAGCGTTCCTTATCGCATGCTGCAACGCGTCGCAGTATGGTAACAATGCTTATATAGCACCCGATGCATCGATTATCGACGGATTGCTCGACTTTACCATTATCCATGCCGGTGATCCTATCGAGACCGCGTTTGTCGGACTCGATCTTATGACCGGTTATATAAACAAGAATATTCTTATCAATTCATTCAAGGCTCCGTCGGCGGTGATAACCCGTCGGTCCGACGGTCCGGCTCATATCGATGGTGAACCGCTGATGATGGATGAGGCTATGTATATTCAGTGTCATGAATCATCCCTCAAACTGTTCACACCCACAAAGAGTTCTGAATTTAAACCTATTATCACTCCAATAAAATCATTTTTTAACGATTTCGTGCTTGACATAAACAAGTTGTTCAAGCAATAACACTTTTATTACTATTTCCGAAAAATTATGAAAACACGATATATATTTCTTACCATAGCGATGCTGATGCTTGTCATCATTGTATCGCCATATACGCTCTCGGGTGAAAATCCGAAGCGTGAGTTCCGCGGCGCATGGCTCCACACGGTTTATCAGCCGCAGTATGCCGCCAATTCAACCGAACGTAACAAGCAGTATCTCCGCAGTCAGCTCGACAGTCTGAGGTTGGCAGGAGTCAATGCTGTTATTTTTCAGGTGCGTCCGTCAGCCGATGCATTTTATAAGTCCAATTATGAGCCGTGGAGCCGTTTCCTGAGTGGTAAAGCCGGTGTTGCTCCGTCGCCTGAATGGGATCCTCTCGAATTTATGATAACCGAGGCGCATGCACGCGGTATGGAGTTGCATGCGTGGCTCAATCCCTATCGTGTTACTACTTCTCCCAATGAGGTGCTGCCGAAGAATCATATCTATCATAAGCATCCCGAACGGTTCGTGAAATATGACCGCAAACTCTATTTTGATCCCGGACAACCTGAAAACCGTAAATTTATCTGTGATGTGGTGTTGGATATCATCGAGCGTTATGATGTTGACGGAATCCATGTTGACGATTATTTTTATCCATATCCTGTTGCAAAATTAAAATTCCCCGATGATGTTTCCTATGCCAAATACGGCAATGGAATGTCGAGAAATGACTGGCGTCGGAAGAATGTGGACATGCTGATAGAGGAGATTCACGATCTTATCTCCGCTCATAAACCGTGGGTGCGTTTCGGCGTGAGTCCGTTCGGTATCTGGCGAAATAAGAGTTCCGATCCGCGTGGTAGCGAGACAAGCGGTTTGCAGAACTATGATGATCTGTATGCCGACGTATTGTTGTGGAGCCGGAATGGCTGGGTGGATTATCTGCTTCCTCAGCTTTATTGGGAACTGGATCATCAGAAAGCGTCATCACTCAAACTTGCCGACTGGTGGAATGCCAATTCCAACGGCCGACATATTTATATCGGTCAGGATGTGAACAGAACGATGTCGGCTAACGGAATCGCTCCATACACCGACCGTTCGCAGCTTCGTCATAAGGTTGAATTGGCTCGTCAACTCCCTAACGTTCAGGGAAACTGCTGGTGGCCGGGCTATTCTTTGACCCGCAATATAAAAGGCGTTACCGATTCCCTCGTTATTTCGTTACAGTCAACGATCGCTCTTCCTCCGGCATGTCCGTGGATTAAATCACGTCAGCCGGGAGTTGTGAAAGGAGTCGTTCTGAAAGATGGCGTGTTATCGTGGAAACATTCTCCCGAGCAAGGCGAGACCTCTGATGTTGTCAGATATGTAATATATCGCTCGGCTAACGGTAATGATGCCGATATCGAGGACGCATCGAATATCGTTGCTGTGATAAATAGTTCAAGCTTCAAGGTCCCGGCCGATATACCGAAGGGACACTATCTTATAGTTACGGCTCTTGACCGTGTCAATAACGAATCACCGGCGTCCATGCCTGTAAGGATAAGGTAGAAGTGCCTATGGTGTCGTTGATTCTTCCGGCATATAACGCTGAACGTTACATAGGTGAATGTATCGATTCCGTTCTTGCCCAGACCTATCCTGATTTCGAATTGCTGATAATAGATGACGGGTCGGTGGACGCTACGGGTGAGATATGTGACCGTTATGCCGTGTCGGATAGCAGGATAAGGGTTGTGCATACATCCAACAGAGGAATGTCGGCTGCCCGTAACACAGGTCTTGACATGCGTAGGGGAGATGTTGTGGGGTTCATCGATGCCGACGATGCGGTTCATCCGCGTTTCATAGAGATATTGCTCGATGCGATGAAGCGGACGGGAAGCGATTTAGCTGCAGCAGGGTATATCAACGAAGGTTCGGTCGATTTCAAGACTGTAAATGTATCGGATGTTGAACCGAGGGTTTATAAGCCCTTGAAGACACTCGAGATGATGCTTTATCAGAAAATAGATTCTGCGATATGGGGAAAACTCTATTCATCGCGGCTGTTTGACTCCCTGCGCTTTGTTGACGGATTGTGGTATGAGGATCTTCAGATATCCGTTCCGCTTTATATGTCGGCTTTAAGTGTGGTAAGGGTGGATGCGCCGTTATATTTCTACCGACGTCATTCCGACAGCTTTATAATGAGTTATTCGCTTAAGCGATTCGATATACTGAAGGTGACGGAGGATATTGAGAAGTGGGCTGAACAAGAATGTACGGAGCTGGTAGATGCAGCTCGCGCCCGCAGATTCAGTGCTGCATACAATGTTCTTCGGATGGTATATAACAACCCGCAGGCTGATCATTCCCATGACAACGAGTGTCACCGGATTATAAAGCAACGGCGCAAGATGATCCTGTTTAATCCTCATGTAAGGTCTAAGAACCGAGCCGGGGCAATAATATCATATATGGGACCGCATATCGTCAAACTGATTTCACGTATTTCAGAATGAAAGTAATAACGTTTGATAATAAGAATATTGCTGATTCTGCAATGAAGCTCACTGATGCTATGGTGTCTGCCGGAATCACCCCCGATGTAGTTATAGGTATACGTACCGGAGGAGGTTATATTGCTGATGCCGTTATGAAAGTATTATCAGGCAAGCATTGTAGGCCTTTATATATCGAGGCATTCCTGCAGCGGAGTTCTACACCGCGGAAGAAGCGCCTGTTATCGGGTATATTACCTTTTTTCCCGACTTGGATACTTGACCGGTTACGCATAATAGAATCGTATATGCTTGCACGCAATGTGAAAAATGATGCAGTTCTCCCCGAAGTCATGTTCTCGGGTGAAATATCCGGCGGTAAGATTCTGGTTGTGGATGATGCAATCGATTCGGGACGGACGATGAAAGCTGTTCTCGATAGTTTGGTGGAGCGTGGTGTGAGCCGCGATGATATATTTACGGCGGTGATAACGGTTACGACCGATTCGCCCCTTATAAAGCCCGATTACTATATATATAATAAAACTTTAATCAGGTTCCCGTGGTCGATAGATTACCGAAAGAGTTAGTGGCTGTGGATCTTGACGGCACGTTGTTTGCCGGGAGCAGTCTGAAGTGTTTTTTTACATTCGGTCTCCGGAAGTCATTGAGAAAATGCGATCCGGTGAGCGTATGTCATATCTGTTTTAACGTAGTTTTGAACAGATTGGGTGTTCTGTCACATCGCCGGATGAAGTTTTATGTTGTATCATTGCTTGAGAAAAAACTTAGCGACAGTGAACTTGATGAGTTTGCCGATGAGCTTGTAGCCGGACTTAACCCGGATGTCATTAATTTTATGGAGAAAAAACGGGAGGAAGGGGCCGAATTGTTGCTTACAACAGCTTCTCCTGAAAGCTATTCGGTAAGGCTTGCTTCGCGCGTAGGTATCAAGTTAGTATGCGCTACCTCTACGACACCGGAATTAAATAACTATATCGAGAATAGAGGAGAAGCGAAGGTTGAATCGCTTAAGAAGATTCTTGAGTGCGGGAACTTCAGGCTCACCACGGTATTGACCGATCATCACGATGATATTCCATTGATGCTGTATAATTATGCAGGTGAGAATCTTCTCGTTGGTCATGTTTCGGGTAAAACGACCGATCTAATCCGTAATGCAGGAATAAGAGTCAATTCGATAATATCGACGGGACTCTAAGTTTCATGAGTTTGTAATTGCGTATATGTCAATAATTTCGTAAGTTTGCGGAAACAACTGATTTTATTTATCATAATGAGAAAGTTATTATTATTTTTATCAGCAATTATTGCAATGACAACGGTTACATGCTGTAACCGGTCGAATGGCGAGGTTAGCGAACCGGAACGTAAGTTCGTGACAGTTAAGGACGGAGAATTTTATATCGGTGATTCGGTCTACCGTTATATAGGTACGAATTTCTGGTATGGTGCGATCCTGGCATCGGAAGGTTATGGTGACCGTGAGAGACTTGCACGTGAACTTGACACTCTTCAGGCGTTAGGAATAGATAATCTTCGAATCCTGGTCGGAGGTGACGGTAACCGCAGAATGACTGCACATATCGAACCGAATCTTCAGACAGCTCCGGGAGTCTATAACGATACTCTTCTGGAAGGACTCGATTATCTGTTGGCCGAACTTGAACGCCGTGACATGAAAGCTGTTCTTTATCTCAATAATTCATGGGAATGGAGCGGCGGTTACGGAACTTATTTAGAGTGGGCCGGCGAGGGTGTCGTACCTGTTCCTTCGGTTGACGGTTATAATACCTATGTTGATTTTGTGGCAAAATTCGTTCTTAATGATTCGGCTAAGGCTATGGCTGCCGATCATGTGCGTAATATTGTGACACGCGTGAATACCGTAACCGGTGAGCCTTACACTGAATCACCGGCGATTATGTCATGGCAGATTTCAAATGAACCCCGTGCGTTCAGTAAAGAGGGTAAGGAGGCATTTGCCGAATGGCTGATCTCGACAGGTAATCTGATTCATGAGCTGGATACGAACCATCTTGTTTCGACCGGTAGCGAAGGTCTTTACGGTTGTGAGGTTGATTTGGATCTGTGGAAACGGATTCATTCATCGGATGCAATCGATTATGCGAATATCCACATATGGCCGTTCAACTGGCGCTGGGTAGTTCTCGATGATATGATTACCAATATCGACACTGCCAACAAGTACACCACCGAGTATGTTGAAATGCACTACAATGCAATCAAGGATGCCGGTAAACCGTTAGTTCTCGAGGAATTCGGTTATCCGCGCGACGGAAAGGCATTCGCGATGGATTCTCCGGTGAGCGCCCGTGACAAATATTATAAGCATGTATTTGATCTTGTGACGGAATCGGGAATGATCAACGGTGCTAATTTCTGGGGCTGGGCAGGTTTCGCAGTTCCGGCTCATGAAACCTGGGAATTCGGTGATCAGTACACAGCTGATCCGGCTCAGGAACCTCAGGGACTTTATTCGGTATTTGTCACTGACTCGACCACCACTGCCATAATCGCTGATGCGATAGAAAAAATGAATAGAAAATAAGAGATGAAGAAATTTCTCATAAATGTTCCGCGATGGCTGTTCACTTTGGTGACAGCCATCGCCATATTATATCTGACGCTTGTTCCTAAACCGCTTCCTGATACGGATATACGGCTATGGGAGCATACCGATAAGGTGATCCATGCGATAATGTTCGGCGGGATGTATTTTGCGGTTTATCTTGACTATGTGCGCAAGTATGGCAGGAATAAATGGAAAGCCACAGCAACATGGTTTACCATTGTGACTGTGGCTCTGTTCGGTGGTATGATCGAAATCGCTCAGGATTCGATGGGTATGGGTCGCGGTGGCGATATTTACGATTTTGCGGCCGATATGGCGGGAGTTATTGTAGCATCGCTTGTGTCGCCCGGTATAGTTTCTCGGTTGCTCAGATAACTCCAATGAGTTCGTGGATGTCGCTGATGTTGTGACGGTCGCAGTAGTCGTTGAGATAGTCGATTATCTTCATTGTAACGGCCGGGTCAACGAAGTTGCATGTTCCAACCTGAACAGCTGTTGCTCCGGCAAGAATAAATTCCATAGCATCGCGGCCTGAAGCGATTCCACCAAGACCGATTACTGGGATGTTTACGGCTTTGGCTACCTGCCATACCATACGGACGGCAACCGGGCGGACAGCCGGTCCCGAGAGTCCACCGGTGATAGTGGAGAGCATCGGCTTGCGGCGTTCAACGTCAACAGCCATTCCGAGAAGGGTATTTATTAGCGATACCGAGTCGGCTCCTTCGGCTTCTACGGCTTTTGCGATTGAAACAATATCGGTAACGTTGGGTGATAGTTTTACAATAAGTGTTTTGGGATAGGCTTTTCGGATAGCACGTGTTACCGATGCAGCTCCTTCGGTGGTTGTTCCGAACGCCATTCCTCCTTGCTTTACATTAGGGCATGAGATGTTGACTTCGATTGCATTGATGCGGTCGAGCGGCGCGAGTTTTTCGGCGACAGCTACATAATCGTCGATACAAGCTCCTGAAACGTTTACGATTACGTTGGAGTCAACGTCTTTTATAGTGGGATAGATATGATCGATGAAATAATCGACGCCTTTGTTCTGCAATCCGACAGCGTTCAACATTCCGGAAGGTGTTTCAGCCATACGCGGGTAGTCGTTACCTTCGCGCGGATTGAGGGTGGTTCCTTTTACAATGAATCCGCCGAGACGGTTCAGGTCGATCATATCGGCAAATTCGGTTCCGTAGCCGAAAGTGCCAGATGCTGTCATAACCGGATTCTTGAGTTCAAGAGATCCTATTTTTACGTTTAATTTTGCCATGTCAGTCGGGTTATATTGAATACGGGACCTTCAGTGCAGACGCACACATTTCCTTTCACAGTTTTCTCCACGCAGCAGAGACAGGCTCCGATGCCGCATGCCATCATGTTTTCAAGTGATACCTCGCATTGGATATCGTTCTTATATGCGATCGCTGCAACGGCTTTCATCATGGGTGCCGGTCCGCAGCAGTAGATATGATCCCATTTCTGGTTCCATGCGCTGTTAAGCGTAACTACTCCTTTTTCTCCTTCGGTTCCGTCGTCGGTTGAGATATGGACCGGTGCGATTTCTTTAAGCAGGTCAATCATAAGGAGGTCGTTTTTACTGCGCGCTCCCACAAGGTAGGTGAAGTCTTTACCGAGTTCACGAAGGCGTTGTCCGAGATAATAGAGTGGCGCTATACCGACTCCTCCACCAACAAGCAGGAGACGTCCCGATATATCTTCGCCGGTCGAGAATCCGTTTCCAAGTGGCAACAACAGGTTGAAAAC
>CAZHHF010000045.1:0-11709 GCA_964531905.1 uncultured Bacteroides sp. | reverse complement strand
CCTCCTTCAACCCGTGGTTACTCCCGGTTATATATGCTACGACTTCCATGATCTCCGTAACACCCTTCGCGACACCGCCTTTTTCACAGTAATAAATACTGTCGGTGATAGCGTTGATGCAGCCTTAGCAAATATGCAGAAGGAATTTAAATCTATTAATTTTAAAAATGTAAAATCTCTCTCAGTTCATCTTTTTTTCAATCGCAAACGATCAGTCCCTGTTAGAATGAAAGATATTGAACCTTTATCAAACATGATCTCCTCATTTCCGGAATCTGTCAATATTATCTGGTCACTTCACTATGACGATACTCTACCCTCTGAACAAATCGTCCTCTCCACAATCTTAGCCGGAAAGTCCGCTACCAACACATTGATTCACAATGGATTGTAGGGCTACTTCGTGGAGCAGCCACCGTTTCATTGACAGCGTCGGAGACGCTAAACATTCCTAAACCCAGGTAAACCCTATCTATAAATGACTCAAAAAGAACACATCCGACGATTGATTGAGTGGATGTCGCAAGGTCTATATGAGAAAGACCATATAATTGCTGTGGCACTCTTATGTGCTGTTGCCGGAGAGAATATGTTCCTGCTTGGACCACCCGGAACAGCTAAGAGCATGGTGGCGAGCCGTCTTAAAATGGTATTCAAAGATGGTAAGTCATTCGATTATCTTATGTCGCGTTTCAGCACACCTGATGAAATTTTCGGCCCCGTTTCCATTTCCCGACTAAAGAATGATGACCGATACGAACGTCTGACTACCGGCTATCTACCCGACGCTGATGTTGTGTTTCTTGATGAAATATGGAAAGCTGGTCCATCTATTCAAAATACTCTTCTTACAGTAATAAATGAGCATATCTTCCATAATGGCGGCCAGATAGTACACACACCAATGAAGATACTCATCGCGGCAAGTAACGAACTTCCCGATAAAGATGAAGGACTGGAAGCTCTTTGGGATCGGTTCCTTATTCGTATGGTATCTAACTGCATTGAGAGCGACACTTCATTTTTTTAAATGATCAAATCATCCGGCTCAAAATTAACTGAATTACCCGACTCCCTGTATATTACCGATGAATTATATACCCGATGGCAGAGTGAATCGCATGCTGTCGAACTTCATGAATCTGTTACAAATGCCATCAAAGCATTACGCAAACGCTTTACCATATTGGAGAAAGAAGATAATAACCGGCTACGTTATTACATCTCCGACCGTCGCTGGCGCAAAGCTTACAGATTAATGCAGACTTCAGCCTATCTTAACGGACGTAATGAAATCAATCTGACTGATTTTCTGTTATTGATTCATTGTTTCTGGAATGATGTTGAAATCATTCCTAACGTATTGGAAGCATTTACCTCCGGTATCTCGGAATCGATCGTAAAGCAGATTAACCGGATCGACAAATCCATTCGTCAGATAATGACTCCGAATAACAATCCTCCCGTACCAAAACCGTCAAGAGCCAATATAACTGCTGATGGATTCGCCGAATATGATTATTTCTATTATCTCGTGGAGAACTTCCCCGATGGAGATACTTATTTCACAAAATGGGACTACGCTTCATTGACGAATAAACCGCGTGATGGAATTAAATACTTTGATTCAAAACGGAGGAAAACAATAATACATACCTTGATCCCTGGAAAACCGTTTGAGATGGAATCTCAGCATGCATCAAATATCATTAAAGTCAAAATTCAGAAATGCCAGAATGGAGTAATCATTGACGGAACCCCCTACTCTTTCAAGCGCCGTCCTGTTGCCACACAGAATATTGATTCCGTTCAAAATATTCCGTTATACCAACGTATCACAGCCATTCAGGACACATTCAAGCTTTGCGTTGAAAATTGGGAAAACCTGATTACAACAAACTGGATCAACTACGATAATCTGTTTTTATCTCCTGCAGATATCGCTTTAGTCAATAAAATGATTAAAGAAGTCTGTGAACTGATAAAGGCTACGGAAGTAAAAATTAACAACGTGATGTTGATGATAAAATGATAGAATGTATCGATGTTGACGCCAGACTAAATGAATATAGTGAGGCTTTTGACTTTTATATGGAATTCGGGAAAATGCCTGATGGAATATCCGAAGAAGATTATCTTGCCACATATATGCGGGAAGTTATTGACAGCAATCCTCTCATTGATGGAAGCGACCCTTCTTTAGTAGAGATACTGAAAGATGAACTGATATCTTTCTTCACGGCACTGCTTGAACGATTTAGAACTCTGCAGCTTGAAACTATGAAAGAACTGGAGATGATATCCCGGTTTACCGAAGCATCAATCCGGGATAAACGTTTGATGTGGCACGAAGTCTCTACAACAATCACCTCAAGATATTCGAAATATGAAGTCAATATGCCCGGATTCACCGAGCAATTCAGGGATGGTGATAAAGAAGCGATATTCGCTGCCCTCACAAGTGACTGGGAAAACGCATGTAAAGAAAGATTGAACCATTCTGAACTGCAAATTTTCGAAAGATCGAAACAAAAATTCGATATGATACGCAGTTATGCATGTAATGTTGATTACGAAGATCAAAAACGCATTGAGAACTTTGTCTACAGCTTTCCACAACTGAAAGAAATCGTGGATATGATCGGGCGTGATCATGATTCGGTCAAAGAAGAAATAGATTCCATTACTTGTAAGTTTATACCGGTGACAGTCTCAAAGAATACATCTATCGAAGATATTGACCACGTTGAATCAGGCAACGATCTTGAGAGAGTGTTACCTGCCGAATGGTCTATGCCCGATGACTTGTTCTACAAACGATTCGTAACCAAAGAACTCCAGCAATTCAGTAGTCCCGGGAAATATAAACCGAAAAAGATGGAAGAAAATCGCAAAGAGCCGCGACTTACAAAAGGTCCGATTATCGTCTCCATCGATACAAGTTGCTCAATGACAGGTCGACCGTTGAAGATCGCATACTCTTTGTTAAAACAATTACTGCGTATGGCAAAGCGACAGAAGCGTCCATGCTTCCTGATAAATTTTTCAATAAGAGCCAAATCCATCGACCTGTCCAAACCTCGTAACTGGGGCAAAGTGAATCATTTCCTTGAACATAGTTTTACCGGAGGAACCGACGGAGAACAGATGCTTGCTGAAGCAATCAATATACTCCGGAACGACACCTATGAAATGGCCGATGTCTTGATTATTTCCGATTTCGAATTTCCACTTCCGATAGAAAACACGATGGATAAGATCAAAAATGAAAAATCTCTCGGTACACGTTTCTATGGACTGAAAATCGGACAATATGGAGTTATTGGATATAACGATATACTTGACAGAATATGGGTAGTGTGACTCTGTAGATATTATAAGGGGCTGTGTCAAAATTAAACATTTTGATTCAGCCCCTTAAGGTTTGTCAGGATGGATCAGATATGTGACTGAAGTCGAATTCCGATAGCAACGTCGCAGATGGCCTATTATGACACACCGTCATATAAATTCACACGTATGAATTCTCTTTTACAAACTTGATAATTTCTGATATTCGGCCGAATGCCATAGCAACAACCGTATCGGCTGCGCCATAATACACCGCTACCTTATCCCCTTCGGTCAGAGCTGCGCAAGGGAACACCACATCGGGAACATCTCCCTGAAGTTCATACTGAACAGCCGGAGCAAGCAGATATGGACGGGTACGGTACAGAACCTTTTCAGGATGATCTTTATCAAGGATTGCCGCACCCATCGAATAGCGGTAGCCGTTGCAGGTAGTAATTACACCGTGGTAAAACAACAGCCACCCTTCATCGGTAAGAATCGGTGTTGGACCTGCACCTATTTTTGTACATTGCCATGCACTTTCAATGAAAGGTGTCGGCTTCATAACGCAGCGGTGTTCACCCCAGAACTTCATGTCAGGACTGAAACTTATGAATATGTCGCCAAACGGAGTATGACCGTTGTCGCTCGGACGGCTTAGCATAGCATATTTCCCGTCAATCTTTACCGGAAATAATACCCCGTTGCGATTGAAAGGGAGAAAAGCGTTCTCACATTGAAAAAACTCCTTGAAGTCGAAAGTATAACCGATACCGATCGTCGGACCGTTATAGCCGTTGCACCATGTAATCCAGTAACGGTCTTCAATCCATGTCACACGCGGATCATATTTATAATCCGACTCAATCATCTCAGTATTACCCGGATTAAACTTTATCGGTTCCGGTTCTATATCCCAGTTGATTCCGTCTTTACTGAAACCCGCATAGATGTTCATCTGAACAGCCTTGTTGTCACATCGGAACACACCGGCATAACCATCCTTGAAAGGTACGACGGCACTGTTGAACACACTATTGGATGTTGGCGTGGCATATCGGCCGATAACCGGATTTTTAGAGTAACGCCACATTACGTCACTACATCCTTCGGGTCTTTCTTCCCAGGGTATATTAATCTCGTTTTGCATTTTATATATATATGTTTGATTTATTCAGTTATTTTATTCCCTTTTTCATCATAGCTGAATGGAACGAACCAGGTGATCAGGAATGAAGGAATAGTTGCAAATAGTATGAAAATAAAGAACGGCGCGAACCCTCCGGGAGCGTCAAACCACCGTCCGAAACTCTCGCATAAAGCTCCGCTCAACATTCCGGGGAGCATAACACCCAGATTCATTATACCCGAAGCAAAAGCATAATGCGCCATCTGATGTTTGCCCGGAGCTATCTGCTGCATCATGAAAAGTGTCAGGCCAACGAATCCGAATCCATAACCGAAATACTCCAGAGCGATTCCCCCGCATATAATCCATGACTCTGTCGGCTGAAGCAGCGCGAATGCCGTATAGACGGCAAAAGGAAGATTAAAACAGATGCAGAGACGGAATAACGCCTTCTTCAGTCCTATTCGCTTAATATAATATCCCGCAAGAATACTACCGATAACAAATGCGGCCGCACCTACACCTCCATAATAAACCCCGATCGTTTCCACATCGAGTCCGAGGCCACCGTTACTTCTATCTGCCTTAAGCATCAGAGGAACGATTTTCATCACAAAACCTTCCGCAAAGCGATAGAGAATAATGAACAGGATATAATATAAAATAAACTTCTTTGTAAAAAACGACGACAGAACCTCCACTAATTCATGGCGGATCTCTTTGAATGATTTCTTCTCCGCTCCGGTAGATTTTCCGCTCTCAGGAAGAGCCTTCAGATGATACATCGAAAGCAGTATCATGAGTACACCGAGAAACACTATCACCTTGAACCATGAGTTCACATTGGCCTCCATACTCGAACTGCCGTTGGCGAGTTCACGGTTTATAAGCCAGCCAACAACGTAGACCAACCCACCTTGAACAGCTATTTTAGCTATATTGTAGAATGCTCCCTGCCAGCCGATGTAAGCCGATTGATTTTCAGGCGAGAGAGCCGACATATAAACACCGTCGCACGCTATATCATGCGTTGCACCGCTGAATCCTATTATGGCAAGTAAAGCTATCGAAACCGCAAAAAATGCAGGAAGATGCAATGAAAATGCTACCAGAATAAACACGATTCCACTCAGAAACTGAGTTACCACTACCCAGAATTTCTTTGTTTTCCACAATTCGAGAAACGGACTCCATAATGGCTTCAAAGTATATGGTAAAATTATTAAAGATGTCCATAATGTGATCATCGACATCTCCACACCTAAACCATCAAACATCAACACAGTCACCATATTCAGGACTATGAACGGCAGACCCATCGCAAAATATGCCGATGGCACCCACGTTACCGGACTCTTTTGAGTCTTGCTTTCATTTACTGTTATCTCTGCTTCCATTGTTTTATTTCATTAGAGAATGAATAAGGAGCATCCCCCGGTCTCAGTTCCACGGTTATGGTTCGGAGTACTGCTCATATTAATATCTATACGTCCACCTTTGATTAACCCGGAATGGCTCTTTAACATTAAGCTGTATATTCACGGAGTTTTTTCTGGAATTATTGTATATCAGCTACAAAGTTACATAGTTTTATTCAAAAAAACTAACCGTACGCCCTTTTTATTAGCGCTTTCAACAATATATCTATCCAACCCGCGGGTATGAGCGGTATTGAAATATTACAGTCGGTTATCCAAAAAAATACCCGTTAATTTTATGATAAAAAAGATTATTATTAATTTCGTACCATCACCCAAAAAACTATAACATGAAACTATTGATTTCAGCTTCCATGTCAGTTTTGATCACACTCTCTGCTAATGCACTGACTGGAGAAAGAAAAATCATCCGGATAGATACCGACAATACCGACCTCATTCTTGAAGTAGGACCCAACAACCGGCTTTATCAAACCTATCTCGGTCCGAAACTTCGTCACGAAGAAGATCTCGCAAACTTATCCTGGAATAAATATGCCGGAACCGACGGAGCGATTTCAACACGCGGATGGGAAGCATATTCAACATCGGGAAATGAAGAATTCTTTGAACCCGCACTCGGCATCACACATGCCGACGGCAACATGACAACATATCTCTACTACGTGGACTCATCACAGGAAACTGTCCCCGGAGGAACTCACACCCGTATAAATCTCCGCGATGACCGATACCCGGTAAATGTTACGCTCAACTATGTCACCTATCCCAAAGAGAATGTGATAAAGACCTGGAGCGAGATATCTCATCAGGAGAAGAAACCTATCGCAATGTCACAATACGCATCGGCTATGCTCTATTTCAACGAACCCGAGTATTGGCTTACTGAATTCAGCAGCGACTGGGCCAGGGAAGCACAGATGACTGCCCAGCAACTGCAATTCGGCAAAAAAGTGATTGACACGAAACTCGGCAGCCGCTCAGCCATGCACGCCCAGCCTTTCTTTGAAATCGGACTCGGTGGCCCGGTAAAAGAGAACAGCGGAGAAGTCCTTATGGGTACAATCGGATGGACGGGTAATTTCCGCTTCACTTTCGAAATCGACAACGTGGGTAACCTTCGCGTTATACCCGGCATCAATCCCTACGCTTCGGTCTACGAACTTAAAGCAGGCGAACTCTTTACTACTCCCGAATTCATATTCACCATTAGCTACGACGGCACCAGCCAGGGAAGCCGCAATCTCCACGACTGGGCGCGTAAATACAGCCTGAAAGATGGTGAAGGATCACGACTTACACTGCTGAACAACTGGGAAAACACCACCTTCAATTTCAATCAGGAGATACTGACCGGACTCATGACCGAGGCAAAACACCTCGGTGTCGACATGTTCCTCCTCGACGACGGATGGTTCGGTAACAAATACCCCCGCAGTAACGACCGGGCCGGACTCGGTGACTGGGAAGCCACACGCGATAAACTCCCCGGTGGAATCCCAGCCCTTGTTGACGCTGCAAAAGAAGCCGGTGTAAAATTCGGCATCTGGATCGAACCTGAGATGGTCAATCCAAAAAGCGAACTCTTTGAAAAACATCCCGATTGGGCAATCAGGCTACCTAACCGCGAAACCTATTATTACCGTCACCAGCTCGTTCTCGACATGAGTAATCCCGAAGTACAGGACCATGTTTTCAACGTGGTTGACAAAATACTCACCGAGAACCCCGATGTAGCATATTTCAAATGGGACTGCAATAGCCCGATAACAAATATTTATTCACCCTACGCGAAAAACAAACAGGGACAGCTCTATGTCGACCACGTACGCGGCATCTACAACGTACTGAAGCGAATCAAGCAGAAATATCCCGACGTACCCATGATGCTATGCTCCGGTGGCGGAGGTAGGTGCGACTACGAAGCGCTCAAATACTTTACCGAATTCTGGTGTTCCGACAACACCGACCCCATCGAACGCATCTACATCCAGTGGGGATTCTCACAGTTCTTCCCGGCTAAAGCAATGGCGGCCCATGTCACGAGTTGGAACAGAAAAACTTCTGTAAAATTCCGCACCGATGTTGCCGCTATGTGTAAACTCGGATTCGACATCGGTTTACAGGATCTTACTGCCGAAGAACTTGAATACTGTCAGCAAGCAGTTGCAAACTGGAAACGACTCCAGCCCGCCGTGATGGACGGTGACCAGTATCGCCTTGTTTCACCCTACGAAACAAACCATGCCGCAGTGGAATACGTCGACAAGTCTAAAAACATGGCAGTCATCTTCGCTTACGATCTTGCACCACGCTTCCAGGAAAAACTATCGAAAGTAAAACTTCAGGGACTTGACCCCGACAAAAAATATCTTGTAAAAGAAATAAACCTCATGCCGGGTACTAAATCTTCCTTTGCACAGAACGGCAAAACATTCACCGGCGATTATCTGATGAAAATAGGTCTTGACCTGTTTACCTGTCAGCACAACGCATCCCGAGTCATTGAACTTTCCGCCCGATAATTAGAGCTACATGAAATAATTATTCACCCGAAATCCACTACCAACACATTGATTACCAGTAGATTGTAGGGCTGCTTCGCGGAGCAGCCGCCTCAATGACATTCACCAGAAAGTAGGGACGTCACGGCTCGTGCGTCCGCCGCCAACAAGCTGATCCCCAACAGATTGTAGGGCTGCTCCGTGGAGCAGCCGCCTCCAATGACATTCACCAGATAGCGTCGGAGACGCACAACATTCCTAACCCCATGTGAAACGTGGAGCGCTGATAATCAAGGATATAGTACTTCGGAGATGCGCCACGTCACACCCTATTGAGTACCTATCGATTCTTATTTGAACCGCATTGCATGGTTAATGTGTTATTTCATAATATAGTATATCTATTGACGCCGTTCAGTGTGAAAGTGAGTGAACACCGAATGTTCCTGTGGAGGCAGTCCCTCCTTCTCTTTCTGTGCGCCGATCGCCTTGATCAGGAAAGCCATATTACGTGCCAGATTACGCATCGTCTGTAATCCTTCAAGGTCATCCTCCACATCTTCGGCTGTAAAACCGTGTACCTCGTTCCAGTAAGTCGATGACACCACCGGCATTGAACACATGGTGAAATAATGGTTCAGACTGTCGAACGCCGATGTACTCCCCGCTCTGCGTGAGGAAACCACTGTAGCTCCCACTTTCTGATTCAGGTCAATCACACCCGATGTGCTGTATATCAATCGGTCCATAAACGAATGTAACTGTCCGTTTGGTCCGGCGTAATAAACAGGCGTTCCGAGAATTATACCGTCAGCCTCAGCAAGTATAGGCGCAGTCTCATTTACAACATCGTTAAACACACATTTTCCGTGCGAGCGACAATAGTTGCATGCAATGCAGCCGCGCACATCCTTGTTCCCTATGTTGATGCGTTCAGTAACAATTCCGGCCTCATCAAGAGTCTTTTCAATTTCATCGAATGCGCGTGCCACGCAACCTTTCACATGAGGACTTCCGTTGACCAGCAGCACCTTATATATTTTCTCAGCCATAGTATTTAATACTGTAATTTGTGATTATAGTGTATAAATGTTATTAATTCTCAAACTACAACAAACTTTCACCACGATTAGTTCAAACCGCCACCAACACATTGATTACCAGTAGATTGTATAGGCAATTACA
Source organism: uncultured Bacteroides sp. (assembly GCA_964531905.1). GTDB lineage: Bacteria > Bacteroidota > Bacteroidia > Bacteroidales > Muribaculaceae > CAJUPY01. The sequence continues at coordinate 2,119 of CAZHHF010000045.1, read as the reverse complement.
CCTCTATTACATTGATTATCAGTGGATTGTAGGGCTGCTACGTGGAGCAGCCGTGTCCAATTACATTCACCAGAAAGTAGGGACGTCACGGCTCGTGCGTCCGCCGCTATTACGCTGATTACCAATAAATTGTAGAGCTACCACGCGGAGCAGCCGCCGTTTTACCTGATAGCTTCGGAAATGCACCACTTCACACACTTAAAAAAATCAAGGACACCCCACTTATGGCATATCCTTGATTCCTGACCTGCCAATCCGGCACGTCTATTTTAAGTTTCGAATTATTTAGACCACCTTATTTCACAGTCAAAGTATAATTCATTTCAGTATTAGCAGCCTTCTGCAAATCGGCACCTGTCATTGTTAACGATCCATCGGGATTGATCACAAAATAGGTCGAACCTGCCGACGCTGTTCCAAGTGCATCTTTTGCATCAGGATAAAGACGGATATAATCGATAGTGACACCGTTTACCTGCTTGGACTCCTTGCGGAAATCACCCTTCGTATAAGAAGTTGCAACCTCCTTCAGTCCCGAAACTACTGTTGTGTCTGATACAACCGTATTTTCAACCATCATATAATCGCCATCGGTATAATTGTGATCATCATCAAATTCAAGTTTGAGAGTATATATCGTTCCCTGAGCATCAGCAGCAGGCAGAATTCCCGAATAGAGAACCTCTTTATCACCACCCTTCTTCGACTGAGCGACATTAGATGACGCATTTGAACTGTTACAAGCTGCAAATCCGAGGGAGGCAATGGCTGCAAGTCCCATCAATACTGATTTTTTCATAATTTTTTCTATATATCTTTTATTATTAAAAATTCTTGAACAATAATAAGTTCTAACTTGATATATAACACCATTACCAACTGAATGGTTCATTGACACAATTATATTCCCGACCTCCACTACCTCATTTTTTACCATTTAATTGCATTTCTTTCTCGATTCTTGAGTAACTTTGCACCGTTATGTGGTTACTGCTTGCTATCTGCTCTGCCATAGGACTCGGATTCTATGACGTTATGAAAAAAATATCGGTGCGTGAAAACAACGTACCGGTCGTACTTTTGCTCAACACACTGTTCGGAACTCTCCTTATGTCCCCTGTAATAATCACAGGAATATCTCACGGTTATTATGGTTTCGACAACTCGGCGACAGCCCATCTGATGATATTCCTCAAGGCCATAATCGTGTTGAGTTCATGGATCCTCGGCTACTTCGCCATCAAGCATCTGCCGCTCACGATTCAGGGTCCCATCAACGCCTCGCGACCCGTAATGGTACTCGTGGGAGCGCTCGTCGTTTTCGGAGAGCGACTCAACCTGCTCCAATGGGCCGGTTTACTTCTCGGCTTCGCATCACTCTTCTTCATCAGCCGTATTGGAGCGCGCGAAGGATTCTCCATTCGAAACAGTCGGTGGCTATGGATGTCGATCGGAGCCACAGCACTCGGAGCCATAAGCGCACTCTACGACAAATACCTGCTCGATTTTTTCAAACCTGCCGAAGTCCAGGCGTGGTACACACTCTATCAGCTTCTCATAATGACCGTCATAGTATCACTGATCCGCTCAGCCGGAATTGACAGGTCACCATTCCGGTGGCGATGGGCCATTATTGGAATATCATTGTTCCTCACTGCCGCCGACCTCGCCTACTTTTACTCACTGTCTCTTCCGGGAGCTATGATCTCTGTCGTCTCCATGATCAGGCGCGGAAGCGTACTCGTTTCGTTCGCCTACGGAGTCATTATCCTTCATGAGCGGCATATCAAAGCTAAACTTATTGATCTCGGAATACTCGCCGTTAGCCTTACCCTGCTCATATTAGGTTCATAACAAAAAAAATATTACTTTTGCATAAACAACACAAATTCATCATAATGAAACATCTAATCGACTTCAAAGTCGTCAGAAACGACCGTATCCACAGCATCTACTCGCTGCTTACGCTCACTCCTGCCGATAACAGTCAGTTACCCGACGCCCTCCCGGGACAATTCGTTCAGGTAAAAATCGACAACAGTCAGTCAACATTCCTGCGCCGCCCCATATCTATAAACAGCATCGATCGAAACAGCAACACTATTTCACTCCTTGTGCG
>CAZHHF010000044.1:0-11905 GCA_964531905.1 uncultured Bacteroides sp. | reverse complement strand
ATTGCAAACAACTTACCCGTAAGTTATCCGGCTTAGTCAAATCTGGTAAATTTAACGAAGTATTAATCTAAAATATATTCACTCAGAATGGCATTTGAACTTAAACCTATATATAAACTTTATCCTTTGACATTCACTTTGCCATCGTATCAGCGTGGCTATCGTTGGGATTACGATCAAGTAAACGAATTGTTGGACGATCTTAAGGCATTCGTAGAGCGATCTTCACCAAAAGATAGCGATTATTACTGTCTTCAACCAATAGTCGTTAGTCATGTGTCAGACGATACTCTTAATTACATTCTGATTGATGGCCAGCAAAGACTCACCACACTTTATCTTCTTCATAAATACCTGAATGAAAAAGAAGATGAGCCGGAATTGCCATATTCATTTATATTTGAGAAACGTAAGGAACAAGAAGATTTTATAAACAACGACCGATTTATTCCTAATAATGATACATCAGGCGAATTTGAAAAGAATATCGACAATTTCTATATGCGTAAAGCATACGAAAATATTTGCGCATGGTTCAGCAAATTAAAAAAAACTGATCCACATAAGGCAAAAAGCATAAAGGATGGAATCCAGCTGTTGTTGCTCACATGCCCCAATGAAGATAAGCCGACGATAAAAATCATCTGGTATGAACTCGATACTCACACCGATAATCCCAATCGTGCATTTGACCGACTCAATTATGGGCGTATCCGTCTTACCGGAACCGAGTTAGTAAAGGCATTGTTATTGTGTTCGGATAATCGCAATGATAAAGACGCAATTAGAAGATCCCACGGATGGGATCGGATGGAAAAAAGTTTGCAGGAACCTCTTTTTTGGTCAATGCTCGAATTATCTAATCCCAAATCCTCAAAAAAGGATGAGGCTCTAAGCCATATAGAACTTATTCTAAACATAGTGGCCGATGAAATAAACGAGGAATTGCCGAAAGAAAGTAAAAGAGCCAGAGAGAAAGATGAAAACAAGTATAATTATAATGTTGTCGATTCTTATTTCCGTCTGCGAATCAAAGATGGACTAAAAAGAGATGATATTGTTAAAGAAATCTGGGAACGTATTGAAAACACTTTTAATCAAGTACGCAACTGGTATGATAACCCACTATGGTATCACTATATAGGACTTTGGCGACGTCTTAGAGGTTCCGATATTATTCCTGCACTAAAGAGATTAAGTGGTGAGTATAAAAACAAAACGAAGCAAGAGTTTTCTGATGCTTTATTAAATAAGATAAGCACCCTGTTGCGTAAATATGATCTACGCAGTGATGAAGAAAAAAACTCCAAAAAGCATATATTGGAAGCGTCAGAGTTGAGCTACGAAACATCTAACGGTAAAAACGCAATTTCATCTTTTCTTTTGGTTTTTAATGTAATGACATTAGCCGACTCTTCATTATCGGAAGAACACCGTTTCCCATTCCATCTTTATGACAAGTACGAAGAAAAAAGTCTGGAACATATTCATCCACAAAATATTACATTTGAACTTTCACCTGAGGAAGTTAAAGAATGGTGTTTAACACGTGCATCTGAAATCGATGAGATCGCAAGCTCCTTGCCTGCTGAAGACCTTAAACAGGCGAAAGAAGCCAAAGAAAAGCTACACGAAATATTTGAATCAAAAGAATGGGAGAAACCTAAAGCACGATTCTCAGGCGAGGATGATCAGTTATGGACCGATATAAAAAAATATGTTTCAGATATCGATAAATGTTTTGGAGACCTAGCTAATATCTCTCAGAATGAATTACACTCCATTAAAAATATGGCGTTAGTTGATCAACCCACTAATTCAGCTCTCTCAAACAGATATCTTGACAAGAAACGTACAATATTACAACAACGCAATAAAAACAGATTGGATTTTGAACGGACAACAACCCGTCAGACAACTGATGACAGATGTCAGGATGGCATGTATCTTATGCCGGCAACCGAACATGTTTTTTCAAAATATTATACCGTATGCTCCAATAAACCTGTAGGTGATATGCGTTTTTGGCGTCCCGAAGACCGCGATGCATACATGAATGCTATCAAGAAAACTATAGATCACTTTATAAAAGATTGATTTGTATGGCAACAAAATCTAATGAATTTTTAGTCGAATATAATACGCAGAGCGACCACAAGATAACTATTCCAATCATTCAACGCGATTATGTGCAGGGGGCAAACATCTGGTCAACAAAACGAGATGCTTTCTTGCGCGCACTTCTGACATCGCTCGCATTAAACCGACCTCAGCAACTTGACTTTATATATGGAAATATAGAAAACGGATGTTTTGTGCCGCTGGATGGTCAACAACGTATAACCACACTCAATTTACTCGGGTGGATGATCCTCCAGTATATTGAGCCATCAGAACAGGCTGAAGCATGGTATGCAATGCTTGGACTCGGTTACGAAACAAGAGACTCCTCAGGCGAATTTTGCCGGAATCTGTTCTCTACAAGAATATCAAGAGATGCGACACCATCATCAGAAATTCATAATCAGATATGGTTCTCAGAAAATTGGGTGTACGATCCAACGATCAAAGCTATGCTCGAAATGCTGGACCGTATAGGTCAACTACTTCAAGATGGATTAGACGGAAAGTTTGTTGACACTGATGAGAACATATTACCTGTATTTGATTTACAAGAAATAGCCCATCGTTTTTTCGAAGATTCCCCTATTGAATTTGAGAAACTAGATTTATCGCTAAAAACAAGTTCAGATGACCTGTATATCAAAATCAATGCACGCGGAAAGGACTTGACTGATTTCGAACATTGGAAGTCAAATTTCATTCAGTTGCTCGGCAAATATCATGATGATCCTGCAAAACCTTATTCTAAGGAGAGTGGTCAAACGCCTAAAGAATATTTCGAGGAACGTATCGAAAAGGAGTGGTGCATGCTTTTCTGGGACTATGCATTGAACGATTATATGCTCAACTCTAACGACACGAAAAGCTATCCGAGGATTGATGAATACTTTATTCGATTATTTGATTTTATTACTGGGTTCATCTGGTTAGAGCAACCCGACAATAATAAGATGCCATTATATCGAGATATGGATTTCCATGAAAAAATCAGAGAATCAAATAAAATATATACCAACCGCGATAATCTGGATAGACTTTTCAAAATATTTGACGGTCTATATAACCTTCGCAGAGAAATGATTTTCAAAGATGCGATTGAATCATTTTTCAAAAAATACTTTTATTCAACAACTGACCCCAAAGATTCTCGCATAACAGAGAGCGAAAAGATCAACATCTTTCATGAAAATGAGAATCTTAATTTATTCAATGATCTTATTGAAGGTAAAAACCTTTCGATCAGACCATCGTATCTGTTGTGGGGAATATTTGAACATCTGGCTCTATACGGAGACAATGAACACACCCTGGATTTCATACGGTTATGGTGGGGTTATCTGATGAACCGACGTCAACGCAGAAAAGAAAGATATGAAGTCAAGGCCGATATTGACATGCTTGACTATATCAGAAACGGAATCAAATCGGATTTACAAAAGTTACTTTCTAATATTGACCCGTTCAAGGGCTTCACTGAAATTAATACTAAAGCAGTTTCCGAATGGCATAAGTTTAATAACATAAATATTCTTGATCATAGTCGCTACAAAAAAGACATCATACCGTTGCAAAATCACCCCTGGCTATTATACGATGTTCATAATCTTGAAAAATGTATCATGGATACATCCATTCCGTTTGGCGAAGTATATAGCCGTTTTTATAATCGATTTGTTGATATAGATAATAAAGATCGCGTTCTCAAATTACTTAACAATGGTTTTGACGGAGTCCGGACTACAGATAAAGAAACATGTCGCACATTCGGATTCAACGAAAACTGGCCCTACATCTTGACTGATGAGAATTCAATAAAAGAACCTTTGACAATGGTTCTTAATGGAAACACGGATATTAAAAAAGGTCAGCCGGAATGGCTCGTTGATTTTATTATCAAAAATATTGATCCACTTCTTGATAAAAAAGACACTTTTGCGGCTTTTCTAATCTCAGATCAAAAAAATCAGTTGTTCAGTATCCCTGTAGGATATTCACATGGACGAAACGGTTATCGATTAGAACCATATAATTACGTCATTGCAACAAAGAGTAATGAAGTCGAATTTGTAGAAGACGGAATAAAATTAATTGGAAAAGATATACATCTTACTTTGGTTACTAACTATTCTACGCATTTCGGCATCTGTTTTGTCGAATACGGCATACAGATGGAATGTGGGGCGTATGGGTGGAAAATAGAACGATATAATGATACTCCTGTAAAAGAACTTCCACAGTCATTTCTAGACCGGTTTAATTCATTAGAAACACTTTCTGATAAATTAGAGGTATTTAATATTAATAATAATTTCGTTCAAAATCTCACAAATAAGGATGTTGTAGAGACCGGAGTAGAACTACTAAACGCAATCTACAGTACGCTTTAAGAATTATCCAGAGCATGTCCCTCCTGACATTATCAACGCTTAAACTATGTAAATCGAGTAGTATGTAAACACTAATCGCAGGTGTTTATCTCCTACTTTCGTGTTTACCGACCTCTCTTTGCCTTTATCAAAGAACTCTTTGACCTTGTGGCAGATGCCGCTTAGCCTATATTTTTATTTTTAACGAAGTATTAATAAATGAAAACAACAAGATATAAGGTGATCACCGACCTCCTGTCAATTATTTTTACATTGACAGCAATCATCACCGGCTTCATGCTTCACAACCAGGTGTGGCATCTGCATGTCTACAATGACACCTTGTTATGGGGATCTCATGAAACGGTCGGTATAGCGTTAATCGCCTTTATTGCAGTTCATTGCATTCAACACTCCTTTTGGTTTAAAAACTATTCAAAGATTCAGACAACACGAAAGAGAGTCACGACCATATTGCTTATTCTTGGAATAATAGTAGGCATCACCGGAACCGTTCTGATGCTTGGAAGCCGGTCAGAAACCGTATCGCATATCCATTACGTTGGAGGGATTCTTTTCACCGCCGTAGCAACAGGCCATGTTCTTAAACGCCTGAAGATGCTAAAAAGCCTTATCGGCAAATGAAAGCAGTTGGTATTAACCGTAGCTCACGCAAAAATGGCAATACTTCCATTATTAGGAAGATATTTGATCAGCTTAATCTTAATTAATTCAATAAGAAGGAGATCAAGACTGAATAAAATGAAATAACTAAACGATAATAATATATATGACTCTCATCGACCGAATCTACGCTCTAAGACGCGACTTTATTATTGTAGCTCTGACAGGAAGAACTGGTAGCGGCTGTACCACAGTTGCCGACATGCTTACTACACCCGATTTCTCTACTTTGAAATCCAATCATCGTGAGAAAGGGTTTAAAAAAATTACTAACGACTCAAGAAAGCATGAAATTGTCTATAATTTCTTAACCAAAGGAGATAACTGGACTCCTTTCTTAAAAATTACCGCCAGCGATATTATTTTCCTATACGCTCTTCAATTGGAATTCGAGAAATTCAAACAATCGCTTTCTGAGTCATCAAATGAAGCGCGTAAAGAGCAAGTTAAATCAGCTATTGACGGACTGAAAGACCATTATAATACTATACACAATACCGCCATTCAAGCTTTCAATTATATCAACGATGCCAACTATCGTAAAAGCACTGATACCGAGGCCGAGATAAAACTAATTGACAAGTATAAAGATTTATTATTCAAAAATATACCTGAATTCCGATCAAAAATAAAAGAAGAACTCGGAAAAATAGACAAGAATGTACTGACTGCCGAATTCCAGAGATGGGGCAACAATATCCGTAAATATAACTCAGTAGAAGAAACGCAACTTCATGATAAAGCACCATCATGTTTAGCAGGCCTTATAAACAAAATCATCAAAATGATTGAGTGGGCCAACAAAAAAGGGAAGAAGAAGCGTCCTACCAGAATCGTTATTGATGCATTGCGAAATCCTTTCGAGATTCTGTATTTCCGTGAAAGATATTCAGCATTCTATACCATGTCGGTCAACACCGACAAAGATATTCGTTATAAAAAACTAAGTCTTATAGGAATCGATAACATTGAATCTGAAAAAATCGACAAATCAGAGGATGTCAAAGGATCGTTAAACGACACCTATCAGTCGATCGATGTTAACAGATGTATCGAACTCTCCGACATATTCATCACCCACGACGGCACTCCTGCCGACCGCAACAGAGAATTAGTCAGCCAGATAGCCCATTACATCGCATTGATTTTACATCCTGGCTTAGTTCCTCCATCACCGATTGAACGTGTTATGCAAGTCGCATATGCAGCAAAATTAAATTCCGGCTGTCTTTCACGTCAGGTCGGTGCGGCTGTAACAAATGAAGAATATTCAGTTCAGGCTATCGGATGGAATACTGCCGCTTCAGGCCAGACTCCATGTAATCTTCGTAACCTTAACGACCTCGTTCAGATTGAAGATGAAGAAGCCTACAGTGCGTATGAAAAAGATTCGTTTAGTCCCATATTCCGCTACGCTCAAGAACTGGCACAAGCTTATGCCAACAAGATAAAAGAGCTAAAAAATGAAGGGACTACATTAAAATACCTTAAAAGTATTGGTCTGCCATATTGTTTCAAAGATCTTTATACTACTATCAACCCAAAACAAAAAGGGAATCAAGTACATACCCGAAGTCTGCACGCTGAAGAAAATGCTTTTCTACAACTTGCAAAATATGGTACTACCGGAATAAAAAACGGAAAGCTATTTACAACCGCAAGCTGTTGCGAACTGTGCGGAAAAAAAGCCTATCAGCTTGGTATAACAGAAATATATTACATCGACAGCTACCCCGGAATAACAAAAGATCATATTCTCAACTGCGGTACCAACAGACCGAAAATGATACTCTTTCATGGAGCTATCGGAAGTGCCTATAATAGTTTATATGAACCTTTTATTCCTCTTAAAGACGAAATTGCGGAATTATCGGGAATCAACCCCAAAAAGCCTTCCGATTTCCGACTTAATAGCAATCAAAAAGGCAAGAGCAAAACTGTTTTCAACATTAACACTAACAATTCCGAACAGCTTAAGAAACAACTTAAAGATTTGCTTCTGGCTGACACATTAAAACAATGGTATTTCGATAGCGATAATGACATAACTCTTGTCGATGAAAATATGAAAATGAAAGCATGGTTCCGACTCGAAACAGCAGACGATCAAACCCTACAGTTTAACCTAATCTATAACAATACAATTACCAATGATACAGAATTAGAGTTTATTCTTTCGGAGTATCAAGGCAAAATGATCTCTACACTCGTTAGAATCGGCAATAACGGCAATAAGGTTATGAAAACCATTACATTCAAATAATCTATCTGCGGCGGTAAGTTCTGTTAAATTTTCACAATCGGTCAAATTCCGTTACTCCTTTGTAAATTTATTGATAAGGAATTACTAAATTTGTCGCCGAAATGCAGATTAATTTAACCATAGACCGAGGCAACACAGCCACAAAGATTGTTGTATGGGAGGGTCGGCGTGCTTTATGGCGCCATACTTTTCCATGCTTTACTTCTGCCGAGGTCGAGATGATCGCATCGCGCTACAACATTGAAAAGGCGATACTTTGCAGCGTTGCCGGCGATGATGACGCCATCATGGAGATTCTGCGGCGACAGTTTGGCGAAACGAATGTTGAATTGCTTACGGCCTCTACTCCGTTACCGATCACTATCGATTACGGAACGCCGTCGACCCTCGGGATGGACCGCGTTGCAGCAGCAACAGGTGGTTGGACTCTTCATCCGGGTCATAATCTGCTGATCGTCGATATAGGTACCGCCGTAACCTATGACGTAGTCACCGCCGACGGACATTTTATCGGAGGTAACATCGCTCCGGGCATAGGCATGCGCCTGAAAGCGCTTCAGCATTTCACCGCAAAACTCCCTCTTGTCGACAGCCACGGCCCGACACCACCTTTCGGCAACTCCACTGAAACAGCAATGCGCTCGGGAGCCGTTCTCGGAGTGGTTGGAGAAATAACCTACTATCTGTCGCAGCTTCCGGCCGACACAAAGCTGATCATAACCGGAGGATGGGGCAATGATATCGCATCTCACATTTCAACAAAAGCAACAATAAAACCTTGTCTGGTTTCTATCGGACTAAACAGTATACTCTCACATAATGAAAAGAAATAAACTCTACATTCTGTTACTGATTCTGGCCGCCACTGTTTTCACAAGCGCCGCACAGGATAATCTTTCTCCTTATTCCCGCTACGGTTATGGAAATCTGCGCGACAATGCCACATCGGCCCAGAGATCTATGGGTGGAATCGGTTACGCGATGCGCAACGGCCGACAGATCAATGTAATGAATCCGGCATCATACGCTGCCGTCGACTCAATCACGTTTCTTTTCGATATGGGTATCAATATGACCCGACTATGGGCCACCGACGGCGATAACTCAGCCAAGAATTTCGGCGGAGGACTCGATTATATCACGATGCAGTTCCCGATCAACAAATTCATCGGTGCATCGTTCGGTATATTGCCGTACGCTTCCACAGGATATTCATTCGGTGATCAGATCTCGAACGGCGCCAACACTTTCCAGGGATCAGGATCAATCAACCTGCTTTACGCCGGTATTGCCGTGAAACCTTACATCCCCGGCCTGTCGATCGGAGCAAACGTTGCCTACATGTTCGGAACCACACGTAATGACAACTATGTTTACACCGCCGCAGGATCCACCTCGCTTTTTGAGAGAGTTATGGAGATCCGCGACTATCACCTTCAGTTCGGTTTGCAGTATGGTCTCGGTTTCGCAGGCAACAACTCGGTTACCGTAGGAGCCACATATACACCGGCAAAAGATTTCCGCGGAACAACCTACGGAATCAAGTATGACGTAAACTCCGACGCTACTCCCGACACTATCCAGACACTCGGTCTGCGTCACAACTACAGCGCTCCCGAAACATGGGGTGCCGGTATCAACTTCAAGTTCGCCAACAAGCTCATGGTTGAGGTTGACTACACTTATCAGCCGTGGAAAAACGCTAAATATACTCCACTCGAAGGCTACGAAGGAACCGAATTCGACAACCGCTGGAAGATTGCAGCCGGAGCCGAATATACTCCCAACTACCGTGGCAACTGGATTCAGCGCGTCAACTACCGTATCGGCGTGTTCCACGACCGCGATTATGTGAAGATCGGCAGCAACAACATCCGTCGTCAGGGTGTCACCCTCGGATTCGGCCTACCGGCTCCACGTTCGAAAACGGTTATCAACCTCGGACTCGAATACAGCCGCCGCCGAGCTTATCCGAACCCACTTGTCAAAGAGAATTATCTCTATATCACACTCGGCATCAACTTCAACGAAAGCTGGTTCCGTCAGAGCCGTCTGCATTAATAGCTGCAACACTGCAAAATGTCAGCAAACCGACGACATACACGCAACGGACTAACGACACTCCCTGCGGTCATCGCCTCAACGGCGGTGGCCGTTGCAATATTCCTTTCGGCTTGCAGCGAGAAGGAAAAATCATACGTCGCCGCAATCACCGATCCCGAAATAACGCCGACAATGCTCACCCACAACGTTTCGAGCCTTATTTCCGACTCAGGTTATACCCGTTATCACATCACGGCACCGGTGTGGCTCATGTTCGAGAACGCCCGTATACCGGTGTGGAAATTTCCCGAAGGACTCTTCCTTGAGAAATACGACAACAACATGGTGACCGATGCGACCGTAGTATGCGACTCAGCGACGTATTTCAGCCAGAGTAAGCTATGGCGTCTTGACGGGAACGTAAGGATGAGAAACACTGCGGGCGACAAATTCCTGACCCAACAGATGTTCTGGGACCAGCAGCGTGAAAAAATCTACTCCGACTCGTTCATCCATATTGAAAAATCCAACAGAATAATCGAAGGCTACGGCTTTATATCCAATCAACAGATGACGGCCTACACCGTACGTCAACCATCGGGTATATTCCCTGTTCCCGAAAGGAAAGAGAAGAACGCCACCGATTCATTAACCGACAATCAATGACTACCTGGTATATACTCATAATAGTAACGCTCATTCTTTCGGCGATTTTCTCCGGAATGGAGATCGCGTTCGTCACAGGCGACAAAGTTCGCGTTGAGCTTGACATAAAGCGAGGCGGGGCCGTAGGCTATATCCTGAACCGGTTTTACAACAACTCGTCGTTCTTCATATCGACCATCCTCGTGGGCAACAATATCGCCCTTGTGATCTACGGTATGGGAGCGGCAGCGATTCTGGAGCCGTGGCTGAACAGGTATGTGTCAAACGAAGCGCTGATACTGATATTGTCCACTCTAATCTCAACGGGAGTTATTCTGCTCACCGGCGAATTTTTCCCGAAGACGGTGTTCCGTATCAACCCAAACAGCTCGTTCCGTTTCTTCGCTATTCCGATCTACATCATCTATCTGATCCTCTACCCCATCTCACTGTTCACAACCTGGATCTCCCGCATGCTCATGCGGATCGCCGGAGTCAAGGATAGCGATACCCAACTGGGCTATCTCTCAGTGGGCGACCTCAACCGGTTTGTGGAGCAATCGATCGATCAGAATAACAGCACTCCAGATAAAATTGAGAACGAGGTTAAGATTTTCCATAATGCTCTCGACTTCTCAACAATCCACCTGCGTGACTGCATGATTCCGCGAAACGAAATTTTCGCGGTCAACATAGAATCGACCACAACCGAGCAGTTAAGCGAGCTTTTCACGAAATCGGGACGATCGAAAATCCTCGTGTTCGAGGAGGATATCGACAACATTCTCGGTTATATCCACGTTGCCGAACTGTTCCACACCGACCGTCCGTGGAAAGAGAACATCAAACCTGTTCTCTTTGCTCCCGAAACTTTGCTTGCCAACAAGATGATGCGGCGTCTGCTCGCCGAAAAACGTTCAATCGCCATTATCGTGGATGAATTTGGCGGAACAGCCGGAATGGTTACTCTCGAAGACCTCGTAGAGGAGATTTTCGGTGACATCCAGGATGAGCATGACACCTCACGACTCGTTCACCGTCAGCTCGGACCCGACTCATTCGAATTCTCGGGACGAATCGAGATTGAGATGCTGAACGATACCTACCACCTCGGCATACCTGAAAATGACGACTATCAGACTTTGGCCGGCTATATCCTCAACTCGCTCGGAAGTATTCCGCAGCAGGGCGATGAGTTCACGATAGCCAACCTCAAGTTCAATATAGTCAAGAAGAGTGCGACACGTCTTGAAATGATCAAGGTTACACGCCTTCCTGCCGAGACTGAATGATCGGTTCCTCAAAGATTCCACTACCGGCAGTTCGCTACCAATATATCCGGTGTTCGGCCTTTCGCACGTATTAACCGGGATAATGGTTCTGATTCGGTTACTGGTTCAGGAATCGGATGATGGAAGATGTTTATCGGACCCGGCTGCTCCACGTAGCAGCCCTACAATCCGTTGAGGGTCAGCGTGTTGTCGGCGGACACACGAGCCGTGTGTCCCTACATTCGGATGCAGGTCATTGGACCCGGCTGCTCCACGTAGCAGCCCTACAATCCGTTGAGGGTCAGCTTATTGATGGCGGACGCACGAGCCGTGCTTCACTACATTCGGATGCGGGTCATTGGACCCGGCTGCTCCGCGTAGCAGCCCTACAATCTACTGGAGTTCAACTTGTTAACAGCGGACACACGAGCCGTGTGTCCCTACTTTTTCCACAATGTCAATGTTCTCTTTGCGACAGTCAGCCGGCAGTTGCGGTGCGGACGATAATC
>CAZHHF010000043.1:9549-12697 GCA_964531905.1 uncultured Bacteroides sp. | reverse complement strand
TATCATAAATGAAATATGCCAGCGACCGGTTATCGCACTTACCGCTACCGCGACGCCAAAGGTACAGCATGATATTCAAAAGAATCTCGGCATGCAGAATGCGAATGTTTTCAAGTCGTCATTCAATCGAACCAATCTGTACTACGAAGTAAGACCGAAAACCGCCAACATCGATAAGGATATAATCCGCTTCATAAAAAATCAGGAAGGCAAATCAGGTATAATCTACTGTTTGAGCAGAAAAAAAGTTGAAGAACTTGCAGAGTTACTTAAAGTCAACAATATAAAAGCGTTACCGTATCATGCCGGTATGGATAGCGTGACCCGGTCGGAGAATCAGGACGCATTTCTGCTTGAGAAGATCGATGTGATCGTAGCCACGATTGCATTCGGAATGGGTATTGATAAACCTGATGTGAGGTTTGTGATCCATTATGATATGCCTAAATCGCTCGAAGGATATTATCAGGAGACCGGTCGTGCCGGACGCGATGGCGGTGAAGGTATATGCGTGACTTTTTATTCGGCCAAAGATTTACAGAAGATGGAGAAATTCATGCAAGGTAAGCCAGTGGCCGAACAGGAGATCGGAAAACAGCTGCTTATTGAAACTGCCAGCTATGCCGAATCATCGGTTTGCCGAAGGAAATCTCTGCTTCATTATTTCGGTGAAGAATACGATAATGATAATTGTGGAAACTGTGACAATTGTTTAAATCCAAAGAAAAAAGTGGAAGCTAAAGACGATTTATGTGCAGTTATTGAAACTGTTAGCGCCTTAAAAGAAAAATTCAAGCCCAATCACATTGTTGATGTGATGCTGGGCAAACACACTCCGGATGTAAAGCTCTATAATCATGACGAACTTGAAGTGTTCGGATGCGAACAAGGAGCCGATGAACGATATCTTAATGCAGTTATACGTCAGGCTGTCATAGCAGGATATTTGACACGTGATATCGAAAATTACGGTTTACTCAGGGTCACTACCGAAGGAGAAAAATTCCTGGCAAAACCGGTATCTTTCAAAATAGTTGAAGATAACGATTTCCGCGAAGAAGAGGAACCTGTAATGGTTAAGGGCGGAGCCTCATGCGCCGTCGATCCGGAACTTTATTCCATTCTCAAAGATTTACGAAAGAAACAAGCTAAGAAATTAGGTTTGCCACCGTATGTTATTTTTCAGGATCCTTCACTTGAAGCGATGGCGACGACCTATCCAATTACAATGGACGAGCTTGCTACAATTCCGGGCGTAGGAATAGGAAAAGCGAAACGTTACGGCGGCGAATTTCTCGCAGTGATAAAGACTCATGTGGAGGATAACGAGATCGAACGTCCCGAGGACTTGCGCGTACGCAGTGTGGCGAATAAGAGCAAATTGAAAATTTCAATCATACAGGCAATCGACCGTAAAATAGCCCTCGATGAACTCGCAAGCTCTAAAGGGCTTGAGTTCAGCGAATTACTTGATCAAGTTGAAGCGATAGTATATTCAGGAACGAAAATAAATATAAGCTACTTCATTGATGAAGTTGTAGACGAAGATCATCAGGAAGATATTTTTGAATATTTCAAAGAGAGCGAAAGCGACGATCTTGAAGCTGCGATTGAGGAACTTAGATCAGATTGTACGGAAGATGAAATTCGTCTTGTACGGATAAAATTCCTTTCTGAAATGGGCAATTAATGATATGTTATAAGTATTGCGTATATTTGCGGTAAGTCAAAGTGCCATACTGCATCGCGCACCGGCCTTCGGCCGACGTCCGCTCTTTGCATACTCGCGAATATTATGTATATTTGCGGTAAGTCAAAGTGCCATACGGCATCGCGTACCGACCTTCGGCCGACGTCCGCTCTTTGCATACTCGCGAATATTGCGTATATTTGCAGCTTAATAAAAATAATTCTTATTTACGATTACCGATAAAATAATTTAGCTATGGCTGAAACTAATGAAATTGAAACTTCCGAGAAAAAAGGATTAAATTTTGTTGAGCAAATCGTTTTCGACGACTTGCAAGCAGGTAAAAATGGAGGCAGACTAAACACCCGTTTTCCTCCGGAACCCAATGGCTATCTGCATATAGGTCATGCCAAAGCAATCTGTATGGATTTTGGTGTAGCGGAGAAGTTCGGTGGAACTTGCAATCTTCGTTTCGATGATACCAATCCGGTTAAAGAAGATGTTGAATATGTCGACTCAATTCGTGAGGACATACATTGGCTTGGATTTGACTGGGGTAATCGTGAATATTATGCGTCGGATTATTTCCCTCAGCTTTTTGACCTTGCGGTCCGTTTGATTAAAGAAGGGAAAGCATACGTCGATGATCAGACTTCGGAAGAGATAGCCTCGCAGAAAGGAACACCTACTACTCCGGGTACTGAAAGTCCCTACCGTAACCGCACACCGGAAGAGAATCTCGATCTCTTCATGAGAATGAACGCAGGTGAATTTGAAGAAGGAGCGAGAGTTTTACGTGCGAAGATCGACATGGCTTCATCCAACATGCACTTCCGCGATCCGATCATGTATCGAATTATCAAACATCCTCATCATCGCACCGGAACTAAATGGAAAGTCTATCCGATGTATGACTTTGCGCATGGTCAGAGCGACTATTTTGAAGGTGTGACACATTCAATATGTACACTTGAATTTGTTCCTCATCGCCCATTGTACGACTACTTTGTTGACGAACTTGCCGATGAAACATATCGTCCTCGTCAGATAGAATTCAACCGTCTGAATCTCACCTACACTGTGATGAGCAAACGCAAATTGCTCCAGCTTGTCAAAGAAGGTCTGGTTGCCGGTTGGGATGACCCACGAATGCCAACGATTTCAGGTATGAGACGCCGTGGTTTCACACCACGCTCAATCAGGAACTTCATTGATAAGATTGGTTATACCAAATATGAAGCTTTAAATAGCGTATCACTTCTTGAACATGCCGTACGTGAAGATCTCAATGCCACTGCTACCCGTGCGATGGCGGTAATCAATCCGGTCAAGCTGGTTATCACTAATTACCCCGAAGAACAGGTCGAAATGGTTGAGATGGAGAATAATCCGGAAGATCCCGAAGCAGGAACCCATTCCATGCCATTCTGCCGTGAAATTTATATCGAGCGGGATGAC
>CAZHHF010000043.1:0-9539 GCA_964531905.1 uncultured Bacteroides sp. | reverse complement strand
GACTTTATGGAAAATCCGCCGAAAAAATTCTTCCGACTGGCTCCAGGAAGCGAAGTACGTCTTAAAGGCGCATACATCATCAAATGTGAAAACGTTATTAAAGACGCGGATGGTAACATTACTGAGATTCACTGTACTTACGATCCCGAAACAAGAAGCGGCCTCCCCGGTGCATCCCGTAAAGTTAAAGGTACCTTACATTGGGTTTCAGCACGTCACGCTTTAGACGCTACCGTAAGATTATATGACCGCCTGTTTAATGTTGAGAATCCGGCAGCTGAAACTGAAAGGGATTTCCGCGAAATGCTCAATCCCGATTCCCTCATGGTTGTCAATAATGTAAAGGTAGAACCTTTTATTGCTGAAAACTCACAGGTTGGAAAACGATTCCAGTTCCAGCGTATCGGTTACTTTACACCTGATTACGATTCCATACCCGAAAATTTGATCTTTAACCGCACTATCGCCCTTAAGGATAGCTGGGAAAAAGAACAGAAGAAATAAATAATTTCATAACGCACAAATTGGAGGGCGTTACCGTTGAATCGGCGGTCACGCCCTTTTTAATCAATATATAAATGGACGAATCCCAGACCTTATACAATAACTACCTGGAATTTAAACGGCATCTGGCCGATCATTCTTATTCGGTTTATTCCGAGACAGAATTATTGGAGATCTATGATGTCGCAGGCGATAATCTCGATTATTACGTTCAGACTGAGGTGTTGATAATGGCAGCCCGACTATTTCCTGATAGTGAAGAATTCATTCAACGCAAAGGTTTTCTATACAATAGGATGTTCCCTTCTGCTTTACATGATTTTTTACTTGATAATAAAGATGCCGAAGGGCTGTGCTGGGATATTCTAAAGATGCGTGACTCAGCTATAAATGAGGCTGACGTAGAGCAATCGCTTGATGCCATTATTGATAATTACGACGAATTATCCGATGAAGAAATAATCAGGATCGCAGAGTTCGTGAGAGAGAATCATTGTGAGAAATGGATGATTGCCAACTGCAAGAAATTACAGGACAAAGCTTCTTACGCCGATACAGTATTATATGAAACAGCATCTCTTGCACATGATTACGGTGATGACAACACTGCGATCACACTGCTTGATGAATTAACATCTATTGATGCATTCCGAGCTGAAAACTGGATGCTCATGGCTGAGTGTTATCAATCACTTGAGAATCCGAAAGAAGGCTTGAAAGCTCTCGAATATGCCCGGGCGATAACACCCGAGAATTCCGAGATCGATTTCCTTGAGTCGGTTCTGCTTCTTGATTCACAAACCGACCTCGAACGAGCATTGAACATGCAGTTGAAATATCTTGAAATGAATCCAGGTTCTTCTGCTGCAGTTCATAATATATCGCTTGCATATCAATTACTTGGACGACGCGATGATGCCGTTTCATTTTTAAAAAGTCAATTTGAGTTGAAGCCTTTCGATTCTCTTATCGTACAGGATTTAATGATAGTTGACACCGAGAACGCACGTGAATATCTTGATTATCATCGTAAAAACAGTGAAGACACGTCAGACCTGGATCATTTCATAAAGGAGACCATAGAATCTCTCTATTTATCGGGCCGCTATGAAAATGTTGTTGAGTTAACCGAAGAACTTTCTGGAGCATTACCCGATGTATTTATCTCGAGCTATTATATATGGTCACTTACCCTGCTGAATGAGTATGGTAAAATGTGTGATCTTTATGACTTAATAGAGAAAAATCATATCAGCTATCTTAAAGAAGATGCAGAAACGATGCTGTTGTTCTGCTATGCCATGCTAAAATGCGGAAAATTCGAGAATGTGATAAAATCGGCTAATAGAACTATCCGTCACCTGAGATACGATACACAATACAACATTCACACCCGAATCAATCTATTCGGATGTGAAAATGCCTTAAATGATATAATAAAACTTGCCGAACTTCAGGATCCCGATCTAATAGAGAGTTTTGATCCTTTAAAATTCAAATGTAAGGATTAAATTTCTTTTCTTCACCTATTGTGGTTGCCGGGCCGTGTCCCGGATATACCACAGTAGAGTCGGGAAGAGTCAGGAGATTCGTAGTTATAGAATTAATCAGAGTTGCATAATCGCCACCGGGTAAATCGGTTCGCCCGATACTATGCTTAAATAATGCATCTCCGGTAATCACGAATCCGTCTTTTTTAGAATAGAGAGCAATACTGCCGGGAGAATGTCCCGGAACATTAATGACCATAAGCTCACCGTCGCCAATTCTGATTATATCACCAGCCGATAACCGGTGAGTGATTTTAACATTTTGAAGTTGTATAGGCAGACGGAACATCTGAACCTGTTCAGCAATGCGCGATCCAAGAAATTCATCATCAGGATTCGCTGAAATCCCTAATTTATATTTTTCATGTATATGAGGGAAACCCATAACATGATCAACGTGAAGATGGGTTGTTATGATATGCTCAACTCTCAGTTTTTTACTGGTGATAAAGTCATCGAGCATATTCTCCTCATGATGATTCATCATACCTGGATCAATAATAGCCGCCGAACCGCCCTGATGATCGAAAACCACATAAGTTTTTTCTCCGAAAAAATTAAATTCAAATGATTTGACTTCCATAACTTTTTATTTTAGCGGAACATAAACTAATTTTTTTGTATCAAAGAATTCTTCATCGAAATATCTTCGGAGATCATATATCATTGCAGTCTTCCCGTAATTGCCCGATTCGGCTGCTATATCACCACCTTTCAGACATATCAGTCCATTCCCGTAAGCATTACGGTTAACCGGGGAAATATTCTTTTTAATAAGGGGAATAAGCTCATCAAGACGCATTACAGCACGACTTATCACAAAATCATATTTCTCACGACATTCGCCAATGTCACCATGCTGAAACGTGACATTAGTCAAACCTATTTCTTCACCTATCGCCGATGCCACTTTAATTTTCTTGCCGATTCGGTCTATAAGATGGAAAGAAGAATCAGGAAACATTATTGCCAACGGAATACCGGGAAGACCTCCTCCGGTTCCCATATCCAGGAATCGTGTACCCGGTTCAGGAACTAAAAATTTTGCTATACCTAAAGAATGAAGGATATGATTTATATATAAATTATCTATATCCTTGCGGGATATCACATTAATTTTTTCATTCCATTCAGGATATAACGTTCCTAACATTCTGAACTGTTCAACCTGTTTATCGGTCAGATTTGGAAAATATTTTTGAATTACAGTATGGTCCATAATACAGATAAAACACGTTTTCCCTGCAAAATTATCTATTGTTTTAAAAATAATCCACTTTTTTTACCGTCTTTTCAATAATTTTGATGTTATTTGCAGCTAAATTAACTGAACACAATGCTGAAAATAGGTAATTACAATAAACTGGCTGTATCAAGAATAGTGGATTTCGGGCTGTATCTTGATGCAGGTAACGGACAAGAAATACTTCTTCCCAAAAGATACATAGAGACTTTACCCGAACCAGGCGATCTGATGGACGTATTTGTATATAAAGATTCTGAAAACCGATTGATCGCCACAACCGAACATCCGTTCGCAACCGTAGGTGAATTTGCATATATGAAAGTAAAAGACACCAATAAGGTTGGGGCATTTCTTGAATGGGGTATAATGAAAGATATTCTTGTGCCGTATCGGGAACAACGTTCCACTATGGTTAAGGACGGCACATATTTAGTTTATATTTATCTCGATGATGCAACAAAGCGCATCGTTGCATCATCAAAGATTGAAAAATTTCTTGGAAATCTTATACCTGAATATACGACCGGAGACATCGTCGACGCATTGATCATAGAACATTCCGAAATAGGCTACCGCGTTATTGTCGATAATCTCTTTAAAGGAATGATCTATGATAACGAGATATTTTCTCCGCTTAAGATTGGACAACGTATCAAAGCACGAGTGAAGCAAGTGAGACCTGATGGGAAGATTGATCTTTATGCCGGTGAAACAAATAAGAACCGAATTGATTCTCTTTCCGAACGTATTCTTGACGTTCTTAAATCATCAGGCGGCTTTATAAACATATCTGACAAATCAGATCCGGAAGAAATAAAACGAACTTTCCAATGCAGTAAAAAGGACTTCAAGAAAGCCTTAGGACATCTATATAAAGAAAGGAAAATAACAATTAATAAAAATTCAGTTAAACTGAATTAGATTTAACACGGCCTGAAAACATGCTGAAAACATAAAAAAGGCCCTGTTTTTTCAATTTCCATAGGTAGGATAGGGGAAATATGAAAATTTCTTCCCATCTTTGCATATTGATTTATGTTACCGAACATCTGCAAAATAAACTCATAATGCAATTTACAGCCAATCAAATCGCAGCTTTAGTCAACGGAGTGGTAGAAGGAGACGGAAATGTCTCGGTCAATACCGTTGCAAAGATTGAAGAAGGGCATACCGGTGCGATCTCATTTCTTGCAAATTCTAAGTACACTCATTATATATACGATACAAAATCATCTGTCGTTCTCGTAAAAAAAGATTTTGTGCCTGAACGACCTATATCAGCTACTTTAATAAAGGTTGATGATCCTTATTCTACCATTGCCTCATTACTTGAGATGGTATCAAAGATGATTCAGCCACAACCACAAGGAGTAGAACAGCCAGTATTTATCGCCGATGGAGTGCATGTACCCGATGATGCCTACATCGGTGCATTTGCATATATAGGTAAGAATGTGACATTAGGCAAAGGTGTAAAGATATATCCTCATACCTATATCGGAGACAATGT
The DNA here is from genome assembly GCA_964531905.1 of uncultured Bacteroides sp. Lineage (GTDB taxonomy): Bacteria > Bacteroidota > Bacteroidia > Bacteroidales > Muribaculaceae > CAJUPY01. The sequence goes on along the minus strand of CAZHHF010000043.1, from coordinate 4,729 downwards.
GGTAATCGGTGATTCCACAATAATATATTCAGGCGTCAATATCTATTATAACTGTAAGATAGGTAACCGATGCATCATTCATTCAGGTGCGGTTATCGGTGCCGATGGATTCGGTTTTGCGCCTGTTGATGGAGCGTACCATAAGATACCCCAGATTGGCAACGTCATTCTTGAAGATGATGTTGAGATCGGAGCAAACACATGCGTGGACCGCTCTACTATGGGATCAACAGTAGTGAGAAAAGGAGTCAAACTCGACAATCTCATTCAAATCGCCCACAACTGCGAGATAGGAGCAAACACCGTAATGGCTTCCCAGGGTGGAGTTGCAGGTTCGGCCAAAGTAGGTGCAAATTGCATGATCGGCGGTCAGGTGGGTATTGCAGGACATATCGCTGTAGGTGACCGTGTTATAATAGGCGCTCAGTCAGGAATACCACGCGACGTGCCTGCCGAAAGCCGTCTGATGGGATATCCGGCAGTAGATATGAGACAGTTTGCCCGTCAGGCAGTAAATGTCAAAAATCTCGACACCCTTTACCGCAGGGTTGCCGAACTTGAGAAACAGCAAAAGAAATAATATAATAATTTAAATAAATCATCTTTATTGTTATGAAGCAACAGACACTTAAAGAAGCTTTTACCTTAAGCGGCAAAGGACTTCACACCGGTCTCGACATAACTGCGACATTTCTTCCCGCACCCGATAACCACGGATATAAATTTCAACGTATTGATTTAGAGGGTGAACCTATAATTGACGCATTGGCAGAAAATGTCGTAGAAACAACACGCGGCACAGTAATCGCCAACGGAGACGTTAAGGTAAGCACTATTGAACATGCTCTTGCTGCATTATATGCTGCCGGCATCGATAACTGTCTCATCCAGATCAATGCCCCTGAAATGCCGATACTTGATGGAAGTTCCATCATGTATTCGAAAAAAATATCAGAAGCAGGCGTTGTGGAGCAGAAATACGATAAGGATTATTATATTGTAAAACAGCGTATTGAAGTACGTGATGATGCAACCGGATCATCAATCACATTGCTCCCCGATGATCATTTCAGCATCGACACGATGATTAAGTTTGATTCTCCGGTGCTTAGCAATCAATATGCTACTCTTGAACACCTGTCCGACTTTGAACCAGAAATTGCCCCGAGCCGTACATTTGTTTTCGTAAGAGAAGTTGAACCACTGCTTAAACACAATCTTATCAAAGGCGGTGACCTTGACAATGCAATCGTAATTTACGATTCACCGATGAACCAGGAAGAGCTTGATCGACTTGCCGACTTAATGCATGTTCAGCACAAAAATGTATCTGACTTCGGATATATAAACAATCGCCCGCTTGATCACGAGAATGAACCGGCTCGCCACAAACTGCTTGATGTCATGGGCGATCTCGCGCTTATCGGACGTCCTATCATAGGCAAAGTCATCGCAACTAAACCCGGCCACTCATTAAATACCGCTCTTGCAGAAAAAATCCGTCAGGAATTGCGTAAAGTTCCCGTTCAGGCACCATTATACAATCCGTCTGTTCCTCCTGTAATGGATATAAACGCGATCCGTGATTGCCTGCCACACCGTTATCCGTTCCTGCTTGTTGACAAAGTTATTGAAAAAGGCGATAACCATATTGTCAGCATCAAGAACATAACCGCCAATGAACCGTTCTTCCAGGGACATTTCCCTCAGGAACCGGTAATGCCGGGAGTGTTACAGATTGAAGCTATGGCTCAGACCGGAGGCCTTCTCGTGCTGTCAAGTGTTGACGAGTCGGAAAGATACTCAACCTACTTCATGAAGATCGACAACGTAAAATTCCGCCAGAAAGTCGTTCCGGGCGATACACTTATCTTCCACGTATCCTTTATGACGCCGCTACGTCGCGGATGTGCCGTTATGAAAGGATATGCTTTTGTCGGAGAAAAAGTCGTGAGCGAATGCGAATTCATGGCTCAGATCATTAAAAACAAATAAGCTACTTTTATCATAACCAATAATATTCATTAATATGAAACAACCATTAGCATATATACATCCTGCAGCGAAAATTGATCCGAGTGTCATAATCGATCCGTTCGTGACAATCGAACAGAATGTAGAAATTGGCGAAGGCACCTGGATCGGCAGTAATGTAACGATTATGGAAGGCGCCAGAATCGGTAAAAACTGCCGTATTTTCCCGGGAGCCGTCATCTCAGGTATTCCCCAGGACCTTAAATTCCGTGGAGAGGATACCACAGCCATTATCGGTGACAATACAACAATTCGTGAGTGTGTGACCGTAAACCGCGGAACAGCGGCAAAAGGCAAAACCGTTGTCGGAAACAACTGTCTGATCATGGCCTATTCGCATATTGCCCACGACTGTGTTATCGGTGACAATGTCATTATTGCAAACGCTACACAGATAGCAGGAGAGGTTGTTGTTGACAACTATGCGATAATCGGCGGCGGCACAATGATTCACCAGTTCTGTCATCTCGGATCACATATCATGATTCAGGGAGGAGCGCTTATAGGAAAAGATGTGCCTCCGTTCGTAAAAGCCGGACGTGAGCCATTGGTTTATTGTGGAGTAAACTCTATAGGACTTCGTCGCCGAAACTTCACTAACGAGCAGATTAACGATATCCAGAGTATCTATCGCTCACTTTATCTCTCAAAATATAATGTCAGCGACGCTCTTGAACACATTGAGGCAGAACTCCCCGCAACTCCCGAGCGCGATGAAATAATTCTGTTCATCCGCAACTCCAAGCGAGGAATAATCCGAGGATACAGCAAGTAAATTGTATCCCATAACCGAATAATCGCCCGGCATAACAACGTCGGGCGATTTATTTTGCACTACGGAAAAAATGTTATAACTTTGTTAATCAAACTCAAAGAACAATATGCTACGGTTTCTACAATATATGCTCCAGCTTATCATATCTCCTAAAAACGGATGGTATGATGCCGCCAAAGCCAATATTGATCCTAAACTGCTGCTCTCATCCGGCTTCTATCCATTGCTCGGTATAACATCGCTGTCATCATTTGCCGATCTGTTTTATGACACCGATGCCACTCTTGTGACTGTTATTCAGAACGCTATTATAACATTTATAAGTTATTTTATAACATACTTCATAGCATCAATCGCTTTTAATACTCTGCTGACTCCATTGATGAACGGCAACGGATCCGACACGTCGGAAGAACGTCCGCGCTATGTGGCTGATGACCGACTGTGTGAAACGTTTGTTATATATAATCTGGCAATTCTGGCATTGATCACATTAATCAGAAACCTTTTGCCAGTTGAACTCTCCATACTCCAGTTTCTACCGTTCTTCACAGCATTCATAATGTGGAAAGGTACAGAATATCTGATGATACCTGAGCATAAAACAGGTCACTTCATGTTTCTGGCAGTCTTTTCCATACTGATGCCTGTATACTTGTTTCAATACTTATTCCACCTGATAATCGTGTAAGTATAAAGTTATGATTACTAAAGATATAAATATAAAAAACCGTCGTGCTACTTTCGACTATGCCATCACCGATACGTTCACTGCCGGCATTGTACTTACCGGAACTGAAATCAAGTCGATAAGAAATGGCAAAGCAAGTCTGGTAGATACTTTCTGCTATGTCAATAATGGCGAAGTGTGGATAAAGAATATGTACATTGCGGAATACTTCTACGGAACATATAATAATCATACTGAAAGGCGCGACCGGAAGCTGCTGCTTACCAAAAAAGAGATCGCTAAACTTGAAAAGAACGGGAAAGAGTCCGGTTTTACGATTGTTCCTCTTCGATTATTCATTAGCGACAGAGGATATGCTAAAGTCGTTATCGGAATCGGACGAGGCAAAAAGGAATACGACAAACGTCAGTCTATAAAAGAAAGAGAAGACAAACGTGCGATGGCACGCCTTTTTGAGAAAAAATAGGATAATGTTATCCTTTAAAAATCGTAACTTTGCAATCACATTCTGATAATTAATATAATATGGGATTATTTGATTTCTTTTCCAAAGAAAAAAAGAAGGAAACCCTCGATAAAGGACTTGAACGTTCTAAACAAGGATTTTTCAGTAAAATAGCAAGAGTTGTTGCCGGAAAATCGGAAATTGACGATGAAGTTCTTGATGAACTTGAGGAAGTTTTCCTGACTTCCGATGTAGGTGTTGATACGACTCTCAAGATCCTTGATCGCATTCAGGAACGTGTCAAACGTGATAAATATGTCGGAACTTCCGAACTCAACTCAATGCTTTGTGAGGAAATCACTGAAATGCTTGCTGAAAACGACAATGAAGCGGCATCGGAGGATTTTACGGTCCCCGACAAACATAAACCTCATGTTATCATGGTTGTTGGAGTTAACGGAGTGGGGAAGACCACTACTATCGGAAAGTTAGCATATCAGTTTAAAGCTGCAGGAAATAAAGTAATGCTTGGAGCTGCCGATACTTTCCGCGCAGCAGCAGTTGAACAGCTTGATGTGTGGGGAGAACGTGCCGATGTGCCTGTAGTCAAACAGAAACTTGGCGCTGATCCTGCAGCCGTTGCCTTCGATACTCTCTCATCAGCTAAAGCCAATGATATTGACGTGGTAATTATTGATACGGCAGGGCGTTTGCACAATAAAAAAGGATTGATGGATGAACTCACTAAAATAAGAAACGTGATGCAGAAAGTTGTTCCCGATGC
>CAZHHF010000042.1:0-12727 GCA_964531905.1 uncultured Bacteroides sp. | reverse complement strand
GTGACTACTGCCAACAGGCGTAAATCGCTTATGGAGCGGTTCAGGATAATGTGTTATTACTATGGAACTGTTCCTACGGTTCTGCGTCATATAGGATTTATCCCGCGTTTTCTGAAGTATAAAAATAAAACAGCGTCAAAACAGCAATGAAATACTATATAGCACGTAACGGTGTTCCTGCCGGTCCATTTGAATTGTGGCAGCTTCGTTATGAAGATGTATCGGGTGATACGTTGGTATGGCATAATGGTCTTGATGGATGGACTAAGGCGTCGGAAATACCGGAGTTGTATGAGGTTCTGTCGGGGTATCAGGTTCCACCGCCGTTTGATCCCGAAAACTATGAAGCGAAACTGCGGGGTGAAAACAGAATGTTTTACGGAAACGGCGGAGATCATTTTTATCCACGGCCTAACAATTATCTGGCTGAGGCGATAGTGGTAACGCTGTTATGCAGTCCTATAACCGGTATTGTCGCGATTGTCAAATCATCGAAGGTGAATACTCTCTATAACGAGCATCGTTATGAAGAAGCGGAACGAAAATCGATAGAAGCGCGTAATTGGGTTATCGGCTCTATAATTTTCGGTATATTTGGCGTATCAATGTTATTATTCTAAAATGAAATCATATATACTTAACACTTCGTTCCACATGGAATCGGGTCTGACAGCCGAATTCGAGGAGTGGGTCAGATCAAAATATATACCTGAGGCTTGCCGTTCGGCATGTCTATGCAATCCAGTGTTTACACGGCTGCTTACTGAGATTGATCCAGGAACGGCCGGATATGCTGTTCAATTCACTACGCCTTCTCTTGAAGAAGCAGGTAAATGGCATGATAATGAAGGAGCGATTATAAAGGAAGAGTTCATGGGCCGACATAATGGCCGGATCGTTTTTTTTACAACATTTATGGAGGTGCTGTGAACGAGTCACTGAAAGATTGGGATAAGATAATAATAGGAATAGACCCGGGAACGAATGTAATGGGTTACGGCATTCTCGGCATAAAAGGCCGTAAACCGGCGATGATAGCCTTAGGTGTGATTCAGCTCTCTAAGTTCGAGAGTCACTATCTGAGGCTCAAGCGTATTTATGAACGCGTTCAGGGGCTGGTTGATCAGTATCTGCCTGATGAAATGGCGATTGAAGCACCGTTTTTCGGAAAAAACGTTCAGTCGATGCTGAAGCTTGGACGTGCGCAAGGTGTTGCAATGGCAGCTGCTCTGTCGCGTGATGTTCCGATTATAGAGTATGAACCTCGAAAAATAAAGATGGCTATCACCGGAAACGGTGCGGCTTCAAAAGAGCAGGTGTGTGATATGCTGAAGCGTATCTTGAATATTCCTCAGGAGAGTCTTCTGCCTCAGCTTGACGCTACCGATGCCTTAGGCGCGGCGCTATGTCATTTTTATGAGTCATCGCGTCCGCAATCTACATCGGGAGGGGCTAAGTCGTGGAAGGAATTTATTGCCAAGAATCCCGGGAAAGTGAAGATGTAACAGTCAACAGAGTTTCATCCCGGCAATAATCTGACTGGCGCGTTCCAGATCAGCTTTATTAACGAGAACTCTGTAGCCCGGTGGCAGGAACGGCAGTAGAGTAGTTACTATTTCGTTATCTATCATGGCGTTTATTCCGTTGGCTTCCAATACTCCTATAACAAGATGGGCTTGCGTGTCGGTGTCGAATGTCGCAGCGACAACAATGTTGTCATCGTTAGTGTTCATAATATTATATTGCAGTTAGACTGCAAATATAAATGATTATTTAGTTAACTTTGCAAATAAAAGCAAAAATTCAAAATGGGAAAGCCACTTATACTTATATGTAATGACGACGGCATAGATGCGCCCGGTATTCGTGTACTTGTGGACTGCGTAAGAGATATGGGCGATGTTGTCGTTGTAGCTCCTGCCGAACTTCGTTCAGGTCAATCGTCGGCAATGACTTTCAATGCGCCGTTGCGTATAGAAGAACATCCTGATTATAATGGTGCAGTGATGCGTTCGGTTACCGGTACGCCGGTCGATTGCGTGAAACTTGCAATGTTCAATATTGTTCCGCGACGTCCGGATATTATGCTTTCGGGTATCAATCACGGGTCGAACGCCGGTAACTCGATAATATATTCCGGTACGATGGGTGCTGCAATGGAAGCGTGCATGCTGGGGATTCCTTCAGTGGGCTATTCGCTGCTACATCATTCATGGGAGGCCGATTTTACGGAGACTATTCCTTTTGTAAAAGATATAACCGCACGTGTGCTTGCCGATGGGTTGCCCGATGGTGTATGTCTCAATGTTAATTTCCCGGCGAAAGTGAAGATCGAGGGTGCTAAAGTAGTGAGAGCTGCCAAAAGTCATTGGACCGAGGAGTATCAGGAATATCTTGATCCGCACGGTAAGCCGTTTTATTGGCTTACAGGTAAGCAGATAAATGATGAGCCTGATGATAAAAACACTGATCTGTACTGGCTTCAGCGTAATTATGCGACGATAGTTCCCGCGCGTCCCGATCAGAATGCAACTGATGTTATCAAATCGGTTGAATCTATCCTGAAAATGCGATAAAAAAGAGGAATTGTTGCGAAAATTGCATCATTTTGTTTTAGTTATTTGAAAAAATGTAAAATAGTTCTAAAAGTTTTTGTATATTTGCAAGCGAATAGAACCAAAAGCATAATTTTTGTATTATAATATTAGTCTAACAATAAAAATAACTATCAAAATGAACACTGAAACTATTGGTCTTTGGGCCGGCGCAGTATGGCATGCGCTTAATGAAGCTGATGTTCTCGGAATGAAGCAGCTTAAGAAAATTACAAAACTGAAAGAAAAAGAAATCTACGCAGCAGTAGGCTGGCTTGCACGTGAGAATAAGATTGTTATCAATGTTAATCCTGAAGATGAGAAGGAATATCTTTTCACTCTTGTTCAGGAATAATACTCTAAACTTATATTTAAAATGTTTAAAGTCGGTGTGTCATTATAGGCCATCTGCAACGTCACTGTCGGAATTCGACCTCAGTGCCTTACATGTGACTCACCCTGACAAACCTAATTGGGCTGAATCAAAATATTTAATTTTGAGGCGGCCCTTTGTTTTGACTGCTTGTTAATGAAAGGATATCTGTTTAATCCTGAGAATGATCTTGCGCTTGCGGCAGGCGATGCTTCCTATACTCCTCCGCGTAATGCGGCGTTGCTGCGCGACAATGGAGCGATGCTACCGTTATGGTATGCCGATGCCGGGGATCTTGTATTGGGATCATGCGATGATGACGATTGGCTGTCCTCAATATATGACAGGTTCTGTATTGCAGCTTGTCCGTCACTTAGACTTCCCGAAGTTACCGAGTGTGTGCCGTGGGGATGGTCGGCAAATGCAGCGCGCCGATTCAACCGAGCCGGCGTTGCAGAATCCTCGTTACCGTCAGATGAGGCGTTGGCGCGTCTACGTGATCTGAGTCACCGAAGAATCACTGTAGAGGTGTACAAGCGGCTTTATGATAATGGTTTCAGAGGGACTGAGATGCCGTCAGAAGCAGATTCGATTGATAAAATACGGCGTTATGCGGCATCCCATTCGTCGATGTTCTATTTTAAGTCGCCCTGGTCAAGTACTGGACGCGGAGTGGCATCATCGGTAACTATGTGTCCCGATGAAATTGAACGTCGGTGTGCGGGGATAATCAGCCGGCAAGGAAGCGTGATGCTGGAGCCGCTGTTGGATAAAGTGCTTGATTTCGCGATGCTGTTTTATGCCGATGGATCGGGAACGGTAAGATTTGCAGGTTATTCAATGTTTTGTAATAATGGCGATGCTTATTCGGGAAATATGCTTATGAGCGATGATGCGATCGAAAGGCGTATTGTTGAGTTGACTGGCGGCAAAGATGTGAAGATGTTGCGCTGTTTGATGCCTGAAATCCTTCAAGAGATAATAGGCGATGCATATACCGGATATTTTGGAGTTGACATGATGGTGTATAGAAACCGGAACGGTCAACTGCAGATAGCTCCATGCGTTGAGGTCAATCTTCGGATGACAATGGGAGTGGTCGCTCATATTTTCCGTGAAAGATACTTAGGTGAGGATGTGGTCAATGCGATGCTGACTGTTGAATTCGGGGATAAAACACCTATGAAAGAGCCGGTTGTAGATAGTGGAAAGCTTGTGAAAGGTGATCTTTCGCTGGTTCCTCCTTCGGGAGTTTTCAGGATATCAATTAAGATAAATTAATGAATGAATATTTAAAAAGATTACAATATAGTGGTTATTCGGTAAATTATATCTAATTTTGCAGTTCTGAAATATAACCGATTTACCAATTTTATGGCATTAAAGAACAATATTATGATCGTTCGCCACAAATTGCTGACAGAACTTGTCAAACTGTGGAAGAACGGTACATTAATCGAGAAAATTGATCGTTTGCCTCTTGAACTTAGTCCAAAAGATTCTAAACACCCGGGACGTTGCTGTGTACATAAAGAGCGGGCAGTGTGGAAATATAAGTCGCTTCCACTTCTGGGACTTGATATGAGCGATGAGACTGACGAACTAACCCCGCTTTCAGGCTATGTTAAAATTGCTTCTGAACGTATCGAATCAGGGACTCTGAAGGAAAATATAATGTGTGTGATCGATGAGGCATGTTCATCGTGTGTTCATACCAACTATGAAGTTACTAATCTTTGTCGCGGATGTGTTGCGCGCAGCTGTATGCACAACTGTCCGAAAGACGCGGTTCATCTTGATGAGGAGACCGGTAAGGCGCGTATCAACCATGACAAATGTATCAGTTGTGGAATCTGTCATAACAGTTGTCCCTATCATGCAATAGTATATATTCCGGTTCCGTGTGAGGAAGCATGTCCTGTAAAAGCTATCTCAAAAGATGAGAGGGGAGTCGAGCATATCGATGAGTCAAAATGTATTTATTGCGGTAAGTGCATGAATGCATGCCCGTTCGGCGCTATTTTTGAAATATCGCAGGCATTCGACGTGCTTCAGAATATTCGTAACGGTGAGAAAGTCGTGGCAATAGTGGCACCCTCGATCCTCGGTCAGTTTGATACTACAATCGATCAGGTTTACGGAGCTTTCCGCAAGATCGGTTTCCACGACGTTGTTGAAGTTGCTCAAGGTGCGATGGAAACTACCACTCGCGAAGGCCATGAGTTGCTTGAAAAAATTGAAGAAGGTCAGAGTTTTATGACTACATCGTGCTGTCCGTCGTATATAGAGTTGGTCAACAAGCATATACCGTCGATGAAAACATACGTGTCGTCAACAGGTTCACCGATGTATTACACAGCACGGATTGTCAGGGAGAAATATCCCGATGCCAAGATTGTGTTTGTGGGTCCGTGCGTGGCGAAACGAAAAGAAGCCCGTCGCGATGAAGAGGTTGATTTCGTGATGACTTTTGAGGAGATCGGGTCGCTGTTTGATGCCTATGATGTGGACTTCAACGAGATACAGCCTTATTCGATGGATTTCGTGTCGGTTCGGGAGGCTCACGGTTTCGGCCGTACCGGAGGTGTTACCGAAGCGGTGAAATCATATCTGAAACTTGACGTTGAAAAAATCAAGACTCTTCAGGTTGCAGATCTTAATAAGAAGAATATCGCAACACTGTCGGCATACGCCCGCACAGGAAAGGCTCCGGTTCAGTTTATCGAGGTTATGGCTTGTGAAGGCGGTTGTATAACCGGTCCGAGTTCATATTCGACTGTTCCGGAAGGTAAACGTCGTTTCGACCGTGAACTGACAAAGCAGGAGAAAACATATTGAGACAGTCCCGATCAATAATAAAGAGTCTTGTAGAGAATCTTGAATCGGATCGTCGCCTTGATGCCGAAGGTTATAAGATTCTTCTTGACAATGCTGTTCCCGACAGCGATATAAATGAACTATACACTGCCGCGCGACGTTGCGCCGATTCGATATTCGGTCGCAATGTTCGCGTTCGCGGTTTGATAGAGATAACTAATTATTGCAGGAATAATTGTTATTACTGCGGTCTGAGGAGAGATAACCTGAATCTGCACCGGTACGCTCTGACCGATTCCGAGATCATGGAGTGTTGCCAAGTCGGTTATGAATCGGGCTTACGCACATTTGTTCTTCAGGGAGGAGAGAATCCAGCGTTCACGGCCGACAGGGTAACACATCTGGTCGCTGACATTCATTCAACATTTCCCGATGCAGCCGTGACACTATCGCTCGGTGAGTGGCCCGATGAGGCTTATCGCAGGTTTTATGAAGCCGGTGCCAGGCGGTATCTGTTGCGTCATGAAACTCATAATCCGGATCATTATTCGTCTCTTCATCCTTCAGAAATGTCGTCGGCTAACCGACTAAGATGTCTCAGCACGTTAAAAAGTCTTGGTTATCAGACCGGAACCGGTATAATGGTGGGTAGTCCATGTCAAACCATCGACAATATAGTCGAAGATATAATGTATATGGAACAGCTATCTCCTGAAATGATCGGTATCGGGCCATTTTTACCTCACCGCGATACACCGTTTCATAATTATCCGGCAGGTTCAATAAGTACTACTCTAAGACTTATTTCAATTTTCAGGCTTATGTTCCCTGGAGCCAATATCCCGTCAACCACAGCATTAGCAACTATTTCTGATAAAGGACGGAATCTCGGTATTATGGCCGGTGCCAATGTGGTTATGCCTAATCTGTCACCAATAAAAATCAGGAAGTATTATTCGCTGTATGACAACAAGGCCGTCTCGGGAGCCGAGGCCATTGATGGATTGAAAATTCTTGGTGACGAGTTGAGCGAAATAGGGTTCCAGATCACTACCGAAAGAGGAGATTTTAAATATGTATAATCCAAAGTCATCGATAGCCACGGAATTTATCGACCATGATGAGATCATGGCCACGATAGCATTTGCCCGCGAAAATGCGGATAACCGTGTACTGATAGATAATATTCTGAAAAAAGCAGCCGAGTGTAAAGGTCTTGATCATCGTGAAGCGGCGCTTCTTCTTGAATGTGACGATCAGGAAGTGTTAGAGCGAGTGAAGACTCTTGCCCGTGAGATAAAGCATAAGTTCTATGGCAACCGGATTGTTATGTTTGCACCTTTATACCTGTCGAACTATTGTGTAAACGGGTGTGTCTACTGTCCGTATCATCTGAAAAACAAGCATATCGCACGGCGTAAGTTATCTCAGGATGAGATCAGACGCGAGGTGATTGCCCTTCAGGATATGGGGCATAAGCGCCTTGCAATCGAGGCCGGCGAGGATCCGCGTAACAATCCGCTTGAATATATTCTTGAATCTATCGATACTATTTACGGAATCAGGCACAGGAACGGTGCGATCCGCCGCGTAAATGTTAATATTGCGGCTACAACTGTAGAGAACTACCGAAGGCTACATGATGCCAAAATTGGTACATATATCCTTTTTCAGGAAACTTATCATAAGAAAAATTACGAAGCGCTGCATCCAACCGGTCCTAAATCGGATTATGCATGGCACACTGAAGCGATGGACCGCGCGATGGAGGGCGGAATCGATGATGTCGGTCTTGGTGTTCTGTACGGACTTAATACATACCGTTATGATTTTATCGGCCTGCTGATGCATGCAGAACATCTTGAGGCTCGTTTCGGAGTCGGGCCACATACGATAAGCGTACCGCGTATATGTGCCGCTGATGATATATCGACAGAAGATTTTCCCGATGCGATTTCCGATGATCTGTTCTGTAAGATAGTCTCCGTTTTAAGAATCGCTGTGCCTTATACGGGAATGATTGTCTCTACACGTGAATCGGCCGCTACGCGAGCAAAGGTTCTCGATCTGGGAGTGTCGCAACTGAGTGGGGGGTCTAAAACAACTGTTGGAGGATATGCCGACGATATCATTGAAAATTCAGCTCAGTTTGACATTTCCGATACGCGTACGCTCGATGAGGTTGTTGAGTGGTTGCTCGATACGGGGCATATACCGAGTTTCTGCACAGCCTGTTATCGTGAAGGGCGTACCGGTGACCGGTTTATGTCACTGGTGAAAAGCGGTCAGATCGCCAATTGTTGCGCACCTAATGCAATAATGACTCTTAAAGAGTATCTTGAGGATTATGCATCTTCATCGACACGTGAAAAAGGAATGAGATTGATCGAACAGGAACTCCGATCGATTCCAAATCAAAAAGTGCGTGAAATAGCGTCACGCAATCTGGTTTCTATAGAAGAAGGTAAACGGGATTTCAGATTCTAATGTTATGAGCCTTAATGATACACCATCGGCCAATCGTTTGCATGTGATCATATTAGGCGCATGTAACAGTGGCAAATCGTCCATAATTAATCTGTTGACAGGGCAGCATGTCTCTCTCGTTTCCGAGATCGCCGGTACGACAACCGACCCGGTTGTAAAAGCGATGGAGCTACCGGGTGCCGGGCCATGCGCATTTATCGATACTGCAGGATTCGATGATAGTTCTGCTCTTGGGCGGGAGCGTGTAGATGCAACACGGCGTGCATTGGATCGAGCTGATATAGCTGTGCTGCTAATCGGCGAGAATATCGATGAAGAGGCAACCTGGCGTGAGATGCTTCGTAAACGTAAAATACCAGTAGTGGAGATAGCGAATAAAGCTGATCTTAATCGCGAGGTTCCTGCTGGGGTATTGCGTGTGACAACCGTCGGTGATGAACGGGAAAAGAATCGTTCCGATCTGATAAACGCTATTCTGCGTGCCATACCGTCGGAATTCGCTTCACAGAGTTTGCTTCGTGGACTCGTTGGCCGTGGCGATTCAGTTCTTCTGGTGATGCCTCAGGATATTCAGGCACCGCGCGGTCGACTTATTTTGCCACAGGTTCAAACTATCCGTGAACTTCTTGACAAGGGCTGCACCGTGACGTGCTGCACGATGGATAATTATATCGAAACATTACAGAAGCTGAAGTCGGCTCCCGATCTAATCATTACCGATTCTCAGGTGTTTCGCGGAGTTTCCGACTGTAAGTCTGATTCGAGCCGTCTGACTTCGTTTTCGGTGCTTATGGCAGCTTACAAGGGTGATATAGACTATTTTGTTGAGAGTAGTCGTGCGATTGACCAGTTTACCGGGAATTCATCGGTGCTTATTGCCGAGGCATGTACACATGCCCCTCAGAACGAGGATATTGGACGTGTTAAGATTCCGGCAATGTTGCGAAAGCGATTTGGTGACAGTCTCAAGATCAATGTTGTGTCGGGAACAGATTTCCCTGCAGATTTGTCGGGCTATGATCTGATTATTCATTGTGGAGCGTGTATGTTTAATCGTAAATATGTTCTAAATAGAGTGGAGCAGGCGCGTAAGGCCGGAGTTCCGATGACAAATTACGGAATCACGATAGCTTATCTTACAGGAATAATCGATGAAATAGTCTATTGAGTATTTGTCGCCACTATTAAAAATCATTATATTTGCTACATGGAATCTGTAAAAGTTATCATAGTGGCGGCAGGAACCGGTAATCGGTTTGGCTCTACGCTTCCCAAACAGTATTGTCTGCTTTCGGGGCGCCCGGTGTTGATGACGACTATTGACTGTTTCCGTAGTTCACGACCTGATGCTGATATAGTATTGGTTCTGAGTGAATCGATGACTGAATATTGGAGGTCGCTATGTGAGCAGTACGGTTTTAAGTCTCCCGGAGTGGTATATGGGGGCAGCACACGCGCTGAATCGGTTAAAAATGCTCTACTGGCGATGGATTGTCATCCTGAGGCTATAGTCCTTGTTCATGATGGCGCCCGGCCGTTGGTTGACAGCGGTACGATAAGCCGTGTTATAGCCAGAATTAGTGATTCTGAAGCTGATGGCGTTATTCCGGTGGTGGCTGTGACTGATTCATTGCGCAAGACCGGCGATAACGATTGTTCGGTATCAGTTGACCGCAGCCGCTTCAAAGCGGTTCAGACACCACAATGTTTCCGTTTCGGTAAACTTCTAAAAGCTTATGAAAATGAACTTGATCAGTCTGTAACTGACGATGCTTCGGCAATGGAGCGTGCTGGTTTTAATCATATAGTGCTGACCGACGGAAATCCTGAAAACATTAAGATAACTCATCCTTTCGATATACTGTTGGCCGAGGCTATCGTTAATTCAAGAAAATGAATTCGTTGCGGCATATCAATATAACTTATCTCAAGGGAGTTGGGCCAAAACGGGCCGAACTGCTTGCCAATGAGCTTGGTATAAGAAGTTATTATGATCTGTTGCATCATTTCCCTTCGCATTATATCGACCGATCTTCAATTTACCGTATTACCGATATACGTGGTGAAATGCCGATGTTGCAGATAAAGGGGCGTTTCCTGTCGTTCAATGTGGTGGGTGAAGGCGCTAAATCGCGATTGATAGGTCTTTTTACCGACGGCACGGCAACGATTGATGTGGTGTGGTTCCAAAGGATAAAGGCTATCCGCGAGACCTATAAGGTAGGCAACGAATATATTTTGTTCGGAAAGCCTACAGATTTTAACGGAACGCGTCAGATGGTTCATCCTGAAATTGACTTATCGGGATCGGTCGGCGCTACGGCAGGTTTACGCGGTGTATATCCGTTAACTGAAAAATTGCGTAACCGAGGCATTACATCGCGAACGATCTTCAACTGGATAATGACGATGCTGTCGGGTATAAGCGTGATGAATGAGACCCTTTCACAGGATGTTATCGACCGGATGAAACTGATGGATCTCCGTGCTGCTATAACTGCCGTTCATAATCCGCGCGATAATTCTGAACTTCAGCGCGCCCGTTTCCGGTTGAAATTCGAGGAATTGTTCTATATTCAGTTGAATCTGAGGCGTTACAGCCGTAAACGTTCGGCTGCTCTGAATGGATTCAGGTTCTCTAAGATAGGCAATTATTTTAATTCGTTCTATGACCGTTGTCTGCCATTCCCACTCACCGGCGCTCAGAAAAGGGTGATAAAGGAGATACGTGCGGATATGGGTGGCGGACGTCAGATGAACCGGCTTCTGCAAGGTGATGTAGGCAGTGGCAAGACACTTGTGGCGCTGATGACTATGCTTATAGCTCTTGATAATTCTACTCAGGCATGTATGATGGCCCCTACCGAGATTCTTGCAGCGCAACATTTTGAAACGATAAGCCGGATGGTTTCCCCGATAGGGGTGAACGTGAAACTTCTGACCGGTTCTACATCGAAAAAACAGCGCGACCTGATTCACAAGGAACTTCTTGACGGTTCGCTGCATATACTGATAGGTACGCATGCGGTGATCGAGGATAATGTTCAATTCCGGAATCTCGGATTTGTTGTTATAGATGAGCAGCATAGGTTCGGGGTTATGCAGAGGTCGAAACTGTGGACTAAAAACACTAGACCTCCTCATGTGTTGGTGATGACAGCTACCCCGATTCCGAGAACGTTGGCAATGACGGTCTACGGAGATCTCGATGTGTCGGTTATCGATGAACTGCCACCAGGCCGTAAACCTATCCAGACGTTACTATGTTACGATAATAAACGCGAATATGTAAACCGTTCGATAGGCCGTCAACTTGCTCTCGGACGTCAGGTTTATATAGTATATCCGCTTATTAGTGAAAATGAAAAGCTTGATCTTCAGAGTCTTGAAGAAGGGTATGAGACTATTTGCGAGACATTTCCGCATTATAAGGTGACGTATGTCCACGGCCGGATGAAGCCGGCAGAGAAAGACCGACGCATGCAGGAATTTGTGTCGGGTGAAGCACGTATACTTGTTGCGACAACTGTGATCGAGGTCGGAGTGAATGTCCCCAATGCATCCACAATGGTGATCGAGAATGCCGAGCGCTTCGGTCTTTCGCAGCTTCATCAGCTTCGTGGAAGAGTTGGACGCGGTGCCGATCAGAGTTACTGTGTTCTGATGACAAAACCAAAGATAGCAAAGGAGACACGCCAGCGTCTTGAGATTATGACATCGACCAGCGACGGGTTTATCGTTGCTGAAGCCGATCTTAAAATGCGCGGTCCCGGTGACCTTGAAGGAACAATGCAGAGCGGAATAGCTTTTGACCTGAAAATCGCTAATCTTGCAGCTGACGGACAGATTGTTCAGGCTGCACATGATTGCGCTGAAGATATACTTGACGGTGACGAAAGTCTCAGCCGTCCCGATCACCGTGTGCTGGCGACAACATTGAGTTTGACATTCGAAAAGAAAATAGACCTTAGCCGAATAAGCTGATTTAAGGGTTAAGATTGTTGAAAAATATGTTTTAAAACATATTTTCTGTAACTTCCACTGTCATAGCGGATTAAGATACGTTTTTAATTGTGGTAAGTGTTAATTAGTATTTTTTATATCTTTTTGAATGGCATAACTCCCTGAAAAATTGTATCTTTGGGGAATAAGAAATGAAAAAGACGCTATGGAACAGAGTTTGATTATCATAAAGCCTTCGGGTGTTGAGCGGGGACTCATCGGTCAGATAATTACCCGCTTTCAGCAGAAAGGTCTTATAATCGCCGGTCTGAAAATGATGCAGCTTGATGAAGCGATACTGCGTGAGCATTATTCACATCTTGTTGAAAAACCGTTCTTCCCCTCGCTGCTGAATTCGATGATGGCTACTCCCGTAGTTGTGATGTGTGTACGCGGAAAAGATGCCATTGCGGTTATCCGCTCGATGGTAGGATCTACAAACTGCCGTAACGCT